>CAZZNR010000022.1:0-10307 GCA_964655835.1 uncultured Muribaculaceae bacterium
CTTTTCAAGCGAAAGTTAAGAAAGGAGAATAGTTATGAAATTTAAAACAATGTTTGCTGAAAATTTTAGTATATATGGAGCGTATGCTAGCTTCAATATCATTATATATATCATTCATAATAAACTCCTAAGATAGTTTTATACTTTATCATAATATAGTTTAAAATACAAATAATTTATATAAGATTATTTATTAAGATAAAACATAATTGAGGGTTTTATATGGTTATCATCATATTTTTCATATAAGGCAATTTCTTTTTTATTGACAGTAAATAATAGATAGTCCTGAATAGACTTTTCTAAGATCTGGCCATTTCTTACTTTGTATAACATTTTTGAATCTATTTCTTCATGAGGATAGTCTTGTAAAAGATTTGATAGGCTATAAAAATTATATTTATTATTAATAATATCTTCTAAAGAATTAGTATCTTTAATATTAAAATTTCCTAATGATATTCTTTCTAAATCAGTTAAAGTAGCATAAGTACCTAAAAAATTGCCAATATCTCTGATTAAACTTCTAATATAAGTTCCTTTCGATACTTTAGTTTTAATTGTTATAATATCTTCTTTAATCGACAAAAGCTTAATATTATATATATTTACTTCTCTTTTAGGCAATTTAATATCTTCATTTAACCGAGCATATTGATATAATTTTTTACCTTGGATTTTCACTGCTGAATAAGCAGGAACTTCTTGATTATAAATTCCTTTAAAATGATTTAAAGCTTTAATAATATCTTTTTTATTATAATTAAAATTTTCTTCTTTTAAAACTTTCCCAGTTATGTCTAATGTATCAGTAAGTAATCCTAATTTAAATGAAGCAATATACTCTTTATCTTGATTAATTAATATTTTTGATAATTTAGTACCACGATTAATTAAACAAATTAATATCCCGGTTGCATGTGGATCTAATGTCCCAGTATGGCCAATTTTTTTCGTATTTAAAATTTTATTTAATCTATTAATAACATCTCGACTAGTATACCCTTTAGGTTTATTAATGATGATAGCCCCGTCCATAATGTCACCTAGAATTTATTTGTTCTAAAATTTTTTCGATATTTGTCCCATATTCAATTGATTCATCATATATGAATCTTAATTCCGGAGTATATCTTATATCGATAGTTTCAGCTAATTTAGTTCTTAAAAAAGCCGATGCCTTTTCTAATTCTTCTTGAATTTCTTTCCGACTATAATCATCTAGAAAAGTATAATAAATTTTTGCTAAACCTAAATCAGGAGTTAAACTTGCTGAAGTTATGGTAATATTTTTTAATTTGTCATCTTTAACTTCCGTAAAGATAATATTTGAAAGTTCTCTTACTATCTGAGATGCTATTCTTTCAGTTTTAATATTACTCATTTTTTGACCTCGACTTCATGGTAAGCTTCAAAAACATCTTTTTCTTTAATATCATTATATCCATCAATTGTAATGCCACATTCAAAGCCATTCTTCACTTCTTTTACAGTTTCTTTTTCTCTTTGAATCGAAGAAATTTTTCCATCATGAATTATTACCCCATCACGGATAATTCTAATCTTAGAATGGTTTTTAATAAAACCACTAGTAATATAAACCCCTGCTATTGTACCAACTTTACTAAATTTAAATAGTTTTCGAACTTCAGCAGTTCCAGTTATTTGCTCTTCAAATTCAGGATCAAGCAATCCTTTCATAGCAAGCTCAACTTCTTCGATTAATTTATATATTACTTGATATAATCTTATTTCAACATTAAATTCTTTTGCAACTTCCTTCGTAATTGCTGATGGTGAAACATTAAATCCCAAAATAATTGCATTAGAAGCATTAGCTAAAACAATATCACTTTCGGTAATAGTACCTATACCAGTACGAATTACTTTAATTTTAACTCCTTCAACATCGATTTTTTCTAAAGAGTTTTTAACAGCTTCTTCTGATCCTCTAACATCACATTTTAATACTATATTAATTTCTTTAATTCCTGATTGAATTTTTGCAAATAAATCATCAAAAGAAAGAATTTCTTTATTATTTTTTTTATTTTTAGAATCAATTAATCTTTTTTCGGCAACTGATCGTGCTTTTTTTTCACTTTCAAAAGCCATGAATTTATCTCCGGCCGAAGGATTATCCGAAAGGCCTGTTATTTCAACTGGAGTACTAGGACCAGCAGAAACAATATCTTTTCCTTGATCATTTTTTAAAGTTCGAACTTTTCCATAAGCCGTTCCTACAACAATTGGGTCTCCTAATCGCAAAGTTCCATTTTGAATAAGAATAGATGCAACTCCACCAATGTTTTTATCAATTCGCGATTCAATAACAGTTCCTAAAGCATAACGATTTGGATTAGCTTTTAATTCATCAACTTCAGCAATTGCTAAAACGGTTTCCAGTAATTGATTAATTCCTTCACCAGTTAAAGCACTAATCTTAACAAAAGGAATATTTCCTCCCCAAGCTTCTGGTGTAATATTTAAAGCGGCCATTTCTTCCATTATTTTATCAGGATTGGCATTTGGTTTATCAATCTTATTAATAGCCACAATAATTGGTACATTTGCTGATAAAGCATGATCAGCTGCTTCTTTAGTTTGAGGCATTACTCCATCATCAGCAGCTACTATTAAAATTACTATATCAGTAACACTAGCCCCTCTTGCTCTCATTTCTGTAAAGGCCGCATGTCCTGGAGTATCTATAAAAGTAATCTTTTTATCATTATAAAAGGTTTGGTAAGCTCCAATTGCTTGAGTTATTCCTCCCGCTTCCGATTCAGCTACTCGAGATTTTCTAATATAATCTAGTAAAGAAGTTTTACCATGATCAACATGACCCATGACAGTAACAACTGGCGGTCTATTTATTAAATCTTCGTCTTTATCAATAATTTCATAAGATTCAAAATTAAAGATATCTTGGGTTTCTTCTTTTTTTAATACTTTTTTATAATCAAGAGCTATTATTTCGGCATTTTCGAAATCAATAATCTGATTTAAATTAAGCATTAATCCTGCTGAAATTAATTTTTTTATTAATTCTGTTGCACTTATTTCTAAGGCCGTAGCAAATTCACTAACAGTCATCCCGTCTTTATATAAAACGATATTTTCACTTGCTTCTTCATTAGTCATCAATTTCGCTTTATTTTTATACATGGCTTTCTTTTTCTTATAATAATCTTTATCAGATGTTGCTTCAGTAGTTAGTTTCTTTTTTAGTTTTTGCTTTTTATCTTGGTTTTCTTCTTTAATAAAATTTGATTCACTAATAATTTCTTCAACTGTATCATCTAATATTTCTTCATCTTCATGATTAATATCACTATCACTGCTTATTAAATTCATTGAATTATCTAACATTATAATCGCATCATCATCTAAGATATCAGTTGAAGAATTAATTTTAATTCCTAATTCTTTACATTGATCTAAAACTTCTTGAATCGAATAACCTAATTCACTCGCATATTCTTTTACACTCATTTAAGAGCACCACCTTTCTTATTTTATTATATTTATAAGATCTTCATATAATTGATCATTTATATTAGTATCTAATATCTTATCTAGTATTTTAGTTTTTTTAGCTTGGTTAATTACTTCTATATCTTTTTTTAAATAACAGCCTTTACCATTTTGTTTACCGCTAGTATCAATTGATACAGTATTAAAATATTTTACAATCCTTATTAAATCTTTTTTAGGAAGTTTTTCTTTAGATATTACACACATTCTTAATGGGATTTTTTTCATTTATCTTCATTTCCTTCAGCCGTAATTTGTTCAAGGGTTTTGACTGTAATATGAAATTTTGTTAATCGACTAGCTAATTTTATATTAATTCCTTTTTTACCAATCGCTAAAGATAAATTTTCATCATTTACAATAGCTAAGGCTTTTCTTTCTTTAGCATTTTCAATTATGTTAACAATTACTTCTTTAGCTGGACTTAAAGCATTAGCAATATATTCACTAGGATCTTCACTATATAAGATCAAATCTATTTTTTCACCATTTAATTCTTTTAAGATACTTCCAATTCTGGAACCTCTTTCACCTATACAAGTTCCAATTGGATCAATTCTTTCATTAGTTGAAAAAACCGATACTTTACTTCTTATGCCGGGTTCTCTAGCTACACCGTAAAGTAAGATTGTTCCATCGGCTAGTTCTGGTATTTCAAGTTCAAATAATCTTTTTACAAAACCATGGTGTTTTCGCGAACACAATATAAGCGGTCCTTTAGGAGTTGATTCAATTTTTTGTAAATAAACTTTGATACTAGTACCCATCTTAACTACTTCTCCAGGAATCATTTCACTTTTAGGCAAAATTCCTCTTGTTCGACCTAAATCAACATAATAATTATTATTATCTTCCATAGCTAAAAGGCCTACCATTAATTCATCTTGTTTATCAGCAAATTCATTTATAATACTGTTTCTTTCTGCTTCTCTTATTTTTTGAGTCAAAACTTGTTTTGCAGTTGATGCAGCTACTCTCCCAAAATCTTTAGGGGTCACTTCTTCTTCGATAGTTTCACCGACTTTAATATTTGGAACTAATTTTTGGGCATCTTCAAGTAATATTTGGGCATCTTCATTTATTTCAGGTTCTCCATAAGAAATATTTCCTTCTTCATCAACTATTTCTTCTCCTTCAATATATTCATCAACGACAACCAAATATGAATATACTTTAATATCCCCGGTTTCACGATCAATATTAACTTTAACATTTGTTTTTGAACCAAAATTCTTTTTATAGGAAGTAATTAGGGCTTGTTCCATAGCTTCAAAAACAATATCTTCGTTAATTCCTTTTTCTTCTGTTATTAATTTAACTGCTTTAATAAATTCTTTACCATTCATAACTATCCTCTTTCTTTACTTGAAATATCTAATATATATTCTTCTTTAATCAAATCATACTCATCAATTAAAGGATTAATTATATTCGTAGCTTCAACAATTGTATCTAAATCAATTCCGTTAGCTTTATCGAGAGTTATTTTTAGAAAATTATAATTATTTTCTTTTACATACTCTACCCCATGGACGATAATACCGAGCTTTTCCATAGGGGGTTTTATTATTTCCGTTATTTGTCTAATTATTTCATTCATAAATCCTCCTAAAATCAATATTAAAAGTGGGGTTTGCCCCACTTGATCTGTAATTGCATTATAACAAAAAATTATATAAAAGTAAAGTTTTATTAAATACTTATAATTCTCCTAATATAATTGTAGGATCTTCAAATTCTTCTTTACTGATATCTGAATATTGTTTAATGAATTCTTCAATGATTTGAATATAAGATTTATCCTCAGTAATATGCTCAATCTCTGGAACATATTTTTTTACCTTATCAGGTATTTCATTATTAAGAGAAATATATTTAATTGGTTTTTTAACATTTAATAGTAATTTTAGTTCATATATTAAACCCATATTAGGACTACTAACTTCAGCTATAATAATGTCAGCTTCTTCGATTAAATCTTTGACATATCTAGTTTGATATTCGTTAGTATATGGTAACATTAGCTCATGGTTTATACAAACTGAACTAGTAACCACTAAACGATATATTAAATTTTTATAATCTAATTTTGAAGAATGAATAAAATATACTTTTAGTCTTCTTTTCAATTATCATCACCTCAATATTTTACATAATTATACCACGGGCTATATTTATTTGCTATAATAAACTATAGGTGATTTTATGGATATAGTAGGAATAATTTGTGAATATAATCCTTTTCATAATGGACATGCTTATCATATTAATAAGATAAAAGAAATGTATCCCAATTCACTAATAATATTAGTGTTAAATGGTTATTTTATGCAAAGAGGTGAAATTAGTATCTTAACTAAAGAAGATAAAATAAAAATTGCTTTAGAGAATAATATTGATATTATTGTTGAGCATCCTTTTATTTACTCTTCTAATTCAGCTGATATTTTTGCTGAAAGTGCTATTACTATATTAAAATATCTGGGATGCCAAAGAATAATATTTGGTAGTGAAAGTAATGATATTGATTTGATTACTAAAATAGCGAGCACTCAATTAAAAAATAATTTCAAAAATAAAATTAAAGAAAATCTAAAAAGCGGCGTTAATTATCCCACAGCTTTAAGTAAAGCAATTGGAATTAATATTAATGCTCCTAACGATTTATTAGGAATATCATATGTTAAAGCTATTTTAAAAAATAATTTTAATATTACGCCCCAAACTATAAAAAGAACTAATAGTTATCATGATTTATTAAGTAAAAAAGAAATAATTAGCGCTAGTAATATAAGAACTAAAATTAAAAATAATATCAAAGTAGATAAATATACAAAATATTATGATTTATTTCATTTAGGAGATGAAAAGCTATTATTTGATTTAATAAAACATAAGATAATTACAGAAAATAATTTAAATACTTATCTTACTGTTGATGAAGGCATTGAATATCGATTAAAAAAAGTAATTAATAAAGTTAAAAATCTTGAGGAATTAATTAATTTAGTTAAAACTAAAAGATATACTTATAATCGAATTAGAAGAATGCTTATACATATATTAATCGGTTTAAAAAAAGAAGATAAAAATTCGATTAATATCGAATATATTAAATTATTAGGATTTAACCAAGAAGGTCTTAAATATATTAATAAGATTAAAAAAACTATTGATATTCCTCTTAAAAGAAAAATATCAAAAGAATATATATCTGAACAATATGAATTAAAAGCATCTTTAATATATGATTTAATTACTAATCAAAAGACTTATAATTTTGAAATTTCTAATAAACCAATTATAAAAAAAATATAGATTCTTAAAAAGAGTCTATATTTATTTTGATGCGATTTAGTTTATTAATAAAAGCATAAGCTTGAATTAAAGTTCTGATAGCATTAGCCATTTTGCCACCTCGACCAATAACCGCCCCCATATCTGATTCATGAACAATAATTTCTAATAAAATAGTATCATCATCGCCACTGAATTCTTGGA
The DNA here is from genome assembly GCA_964655835.1 of uncultured Muribaculaceae bacterium. GTDB lineage: Bacteria > Bacillota_I > Bacilli_A > RF39 > UBA660 > DUUS01. The sequence continues at coordinate 7,039 of CAZZNR010000022.1, forward strand.
CGCTTACCATATCTGGTTGTTTAACTAAATTTTTTACGATATTTTCAGTAAAAGTAATTAATTCTTTATGCATAATTACTCTCCACTTTTCTTAGAACTTTTAGAACTATTTTTGGTTTTTTTTTGTTTATCACCTTTGAATTTAGTCCATATACCACTATTTGATAAAATACTTTTTACAGTATTAGTAGGTATTGCCCCATTGTTTAACCATTTAAGAGTTTTTTCTTCATCAAGGGTAACTTTTTCGGAATTTATTAAAGGATTGTAAGTTCCTACTATTTCAATAAAACTTCCATCTCTAGCACTTCTAGAATCAGCAGCTACAATTCGATAAAATGGTTTTTGTTTAGCTCCCATTCTCTTTAATCTTAATTTAACAGCCATCTTGTTTCCTCCTTTTTCTTAATAAAGAATACCAAAAAAAAGACTAGGTGTCAACTGTTATTGGTTGACACCATTTAAATAGTCTTCATCAACTTCTTCGTTAATAGCTTCTTCAATATAAGTTTCGGATTCTGAATCATCACTATCATAATCATCATAATCTTCTTCAACTGCTATTCTAACCATCGTTTCGCCTACTATTTCAACTCCAAGTTCTTTTTCGATATTTAATTTAACATTACTACCATCAACTTCAACCTTTGTTACTGATGGGGCCGATAAACTTCTAACGATTATTTCATCAGTATTATTCAAAACCTCATCATTTTTTAATTTAACATTTACAATATCTTTATAAACAAAATTACGAACTATAACATCGGTTTTGGTATTATTGCTAAATGAGTACCAAATATTAATATCATAACTACCTTCAATGTTTACCTTTCCTTGATTATTTCGACCAGTAAAATTATGATTAATTACCCAGCAACCTAAAACTGTATCAATCGATGCTTTTGTATCGATTACTAAATCTTCACTAGTAGATTTTTTAGTTTTACCAATTACAGCTTTTGTAACTATTTCTTTATAATTTGCCAAATTATCACTCCTCAATTTAATCTATGCATTAAGTAGGCAAAATGTACATAAAAGATTAAATTTAATTAAATATTTAATTGTTTAAACAAATTAATCAATATTAGGCTTTACAACTTTATATAACCAAATAATGACTTTGAAAACTAATTATGATAAAATGTTTTGAAGAAGTTAAAAATATAAATTGAATGGGTGGTAATATGAATTGTATATTTTGTAAGATAATTAATGACGATATGAATTCTAAAGTGTTATATCAAGATGATCTAGTAAAGGTAATTATGGATATTAATCCTACTAGTAATGGACATATTCTAATAATACCTATTAAACATTATAATGATTTTACAGATATCGATAATGAAACCTTTGGTCATATTCACGAAATAGCCAAATTAATGAAAAAATATTTATATGAAAGTTTAAAACCTGATGGTTTATCTTTAATTAATAATTATGGTATAAATCAATTAATAAAGCATTATCATTTACATTTAATACCGGTTTATAAAGAAAAACAACAAATTGAAGATGTTAATAAGATATATCAAAAAATAAGATATGTTATTTAATACTTCTTATTTTTAATAAACGCTTAATTTACCAATTATAAAATATGGTAAACATTATAATAATATTATCCCTTGAGTTATTGGTAGATATCCTTTACTCTTTCGGACTTTTGCCTAGCGGCAAAAAGGAGAGTCAGTATAAGTTATTTATATTATCTCAAATTCAAATAAAAAGTAAAAAAAACTTCTTTCGAAGTTTATTTTAAAGATTCTATTAATTGATCTTTTTTCATTGTTGAATATCCATTTATATTTTTTTCTTTAGCTAATTTTTTAAGCTCAGTAACTGTTAATTTAGATAAATCGCTTTTTTCTTCGTTAGGATATTCTTTTTCCTGAGTTATTTTATTATCTATTTTAACTTCAGGAGTTATTATTTCTTTTCCATTGAGAGAATCTTTAGCAATAGTAACTAACTTAGTAAAATATTTAGGATTATCAATTGCAATTTCACTTAACATTTTTCGATTTATATCAATTTTAGCTTTTGATAAACCATTAATAAAGCGAGAATAACTAATTTCATTTTCACGACATGCAGCATTTATTCTTGTAATCCATAATTTTCTAAAGTTTCTTTTGTTAACTTTACGATCGCGATAAGCATATTCTCCACTATGAAAGGTTTGCTCTTGAGCGGTTTTAAATAATCTATGTTTGCTTCCAAAGTATCCTTTTGCTTGTTTTAAAACTTTTCTTCTTCTATTTTTTGCGACATTTCCGCCTTTAACTCTTGTCATTATACATCACCTAGATAACAGAATTTAATCTGTCAGCGTCTCCTTTCGCTAATACTCCCTTATTTCTTCTTTGTCTTATTTGCTTACCTGAATCTTTAGCAGTATTATGATTTCCTCCAGATTTTTTAAATACTAAAGTTCCATTTTTTTTCTTTTTAAAAACTTTTCTACTTGCTTTGTGAGTTTTTTGTTTTGGCATCTTTATTTCCTCCTTATTTTTTGGGTGCTAAAATCATTGTCATTGTTTTACCATCTAATTTTGGTTGAGTTTCTATTGTACTTATTTCTGTTAAAGAATCGGCAAATCGCAATAATACTTCTTTACCTAATTCAGTATGAGCCATTTGTCTACCTTTAAATCTTAAAGTAGCTTTAATTTTATGACCTTTTACTAAATATTCTTCAGCATTTTTCTTACGGGTATTAAAATCTCCAACATCAATAGTAACCGAAAATTGGTATTCTTTAATATCTTTTGTATTAGTTCTTTGGTTTTTTAAAGCTTCTTTTTGCTTTTTTTGTTTTTCATAACGATACTTATTATAATCCATTATCTTTCCAACAGGGTGATTATTACTTTCGCTCATTAAAACCAAATCTAAACCCGCGTAATTGGCAAGGGTCAAAGCATCTTCAAGTCTTTTAGTACCCATTTGTTCACCATTGGGTCCTATAACCATAAGCTCACTAACCTTGATATTTTCATTAATTGGTAAATCATCTTTTCTGATATTTGCTATTATAAAGCACCTCCATAATCAAAAAGTGAATGCAACAAATGCATCCACTAAAAACCTATATTACTTATATAATTGGCTTTTTACCTATTCAAACAGATGAATCAGGTGGATGTGGACACATCGCTTTCCTTTAAATGACAAAAATATTATATCACTTTTTTAGTTTTTGTCAACTAACAATATATTTATTATAGTATATTTTAAGTTCCAAATATAATTACTATTTA
>CAZZNR010000023.1:0-9307 GCA_964655835.1 uncultured Muribaculaceae bacterium
TTCTTATTCCATCAAATTTTAATTCGAAAATATAATCAGGATCATTAAAAGGTTTTTTAATTTCATCTAATAGCATGGGAGTAAATTGCTGAGTATATAAACTCATTTCTTAACCTCTTTTAAACTTTTCTTTAATGCTAACATTAAATCGGTAACACTTTCTTTTGGTTTATCTTTGGTTTTAATAATTTCTTTACCATTAATTTTTCTTTCAATAGCTTTTTTTATTTTATCTTGATATTCATCTTTATATTTATGAGGTTCAAATTTACCGCTCATGGCTTGAATTAATTTTACGGCCATATCTATTTCTTCTTTTTTAAATTTAATATCATTTTTCTTTTCTTCTTCGATATTAATTTCTTCATCAAAATATAAGGCGTTTAAAATAAAGTTATTATTTTCTAATCTTAAAATAACATAATAAAATTTAGTGCCAATTACGGTTTTAGCTAAAGCTACTTTATTTTCTTTTTTTAAAGCTTCTTTAAATAATTCAAAAGCTTTATTTGTTTTGGTAGTTAAATAATAGCTTTTTTCTAAAAAGATCGGATCAATTTCATCTAAATTAATAAAAGACACGATTTCAATGGGTTCTTTATTTGATAGTTTTAGTTTATCAAAATCTTCATCACTAAAGGTTATATATTTATCACTGGTATATTCATAAGCTTTAACAATTTCTTGATTTTTAACTTCAATATTACAATCAGGACATATCTTTTGGTATTTAATTCTATGACCACATTTTTTATGAATCTGATTAAATGAAGTATCATTATTAATTATGATGGTATTTAATTCGACGGGAATATTTACTAAGCCAAAACTAATTGCTTTTTTTATACTTGCCATATCTTTTCACCATTATTAGTATGCTCAGTTATTAAAATATGTTTCATAATTTTTTTTTTAGTGATAAATGAATTAAAACGATTTATGGGGGAAAACTTATCTGATTATTCCGATTATATCAAATGTTTTAACAGAATTAGAAGAAGAAAATGTTCTGAAATCGACTTTTAGTGAATTTGCCAGAGCCTTTTTAAAGCCTTTTCATCAATTTTTTAAATCAAGCTTATTAATTATGTTTACAAAATTAAGATATCTATTTATACTTAATATATCAGACAAAATAATGGTCTAATGAGGTAGTAAAATGAAAAAAATAAACAATATAATATATAACAGTTTTGATTATTTTAAAGCTTATCTTATTAAAGGTGAGGGTGGAGATATCTTGATTGATACGGGATTTTCTTCCTCAAGAATGAAATTAAAAAGATTATTAGATAAAAATAATGTTAAATTAATAATCTTAACGCATGCTCATTTAGATCATGTTTGGAATGCTAGTTACTTTAAAAAAAGATATGGTTGCCAAATTGCAATTTCAAAAGCTGATTTAGAAAACTTGGATAATTCAATTATTAATTCGATCCCCGTTAATAAATACTATCATTTTAGTGCCATCTTTGCTAATTATTGTATGAAAAGAATCAAGTTTGAAACTTTTATGCCCGATCTTTTTTTAGAAGATAATCAAATATTAAATTTATATGGTATAAATTTAAAGATAGTAAGCTTAAAAGGTCATACGAATGGTTCAATCGGAATTATATATCAAGATTATATGTTTGCTGGGGATGCTCTAGTTAATCGCAAACATTATGTTGAATTACCTTATCAAATGCAAAATAAAGCTGATGCATTAGCATCAGCTAAAAAAATTATTGAATTAAAACCTAAAATAATTTTTATTGGTCATGAAAATCCGATAAAATATGAAAAATTAATCAATTCGATGAAAAGAATTGAAAATAAATAATAATAATGAATGTATTAACGAATAATAAGCAATCTGCGCATTATAAAATATTGTATGCTTCTTGTTATAACTACTATTTCAATAATATTTTGGACAAGAGGGGGAACCTGTTATTTCTTTTTCTTTACATTGTCATTTGGGATAGTAGGAATATTTATTGTTAAGAAAAGAATCTTATCGCAATAAAAAATGATTATTTACGTGGATAATCATTTTTTTTATGAGGTTTAATCTTAATTAAACTAAATTTATAATTAGTATTATGATAATAATTACAAAAATTAATAAAATCTCTAATATTGGTTTTACCTTCAGTGACTGAAATAATTTGATTTATAATTATATTTTGATATTTATTAATTGCTAACATTTTTTTTAAGTGGTGATTAAAAGTTTTAACATTAACTAAATCAAGCTTATTTTGTTTTTTTGATGTATCAATATATTCAGCCATATAATAAGCTAGCGCTACATTATATGAAAAATCACCATCAAAAGTTATACCAACATTGCCATAGTTTATCATAAAAGGATTAATTTCTGCTATTTTACCTCGAAGTTTTTTACTGGTATTAACATAATTTATTATTTCTAAAGCAGTATCTATTTCATTAACGGTAATAATTATATTATCATTTCTTATTTGGGACATTATTTTTGAATTACTTTTAATATTTTCGTTATCTAGATAATGAAATAAGTCTTTTGCTCCTTCTTCTAATTTATTTGAGTCTAAAGGAATGTATAAATCAATAGCTCCATTTTTAATAGTATTTTTTAAATTGATACTTAGAGATAATATTTGATTTATGCTTTTATCTTTTTCTTCTAATAACTGAGCATTAATATAAGCATTTCGATAATAATGAGCATCCTTAAAATCTTTGCCAATTCTTATGATAGCATCAACATTGTTTTCTTTAATGTCACAAAGGATCCGGTAAACATCATTATATTTGATAAAGTTTTTATCAGAAGTGATAATTAAATCTTGCTTACTTAAATCAGCAATTTTTTGTAATAATAATGTCATTTTATCTAAGTTGGTTAAATTGTTTTGAGAATTATTTTCCATATTATAACACTCCTACTAATTATATTATACATTATTTTTAAAGATAAATTAATAATATAAGTTATTCATGATTTATAAAAAATACATCGCTATACAGCGATGATTTAATTTATTTAAGCGAATATAGGCAAGCTCAAGAACCCGCTGCCTTTCTAGATATAATTATATAATAGATATTTTGATTGTTCAAGTATATTTTCTCAAAAGAAATGCAAAAAATATGTATTTTATGTAAAGGTTTTATAAAATTTTGTAATATCAAAGTCATATGATTGACTTTGATAATAAAGATGGTATTTCTATATTAGAAATAACGAAAAGGAGGAAAAAAATGAAAAAAATAATGTATGTATTGACAATATTTGTATCAATATTTATGCTGGGGGCTAATGTAAAAGCAGCAGTAATTGATAGCAATGAATTTCTAACATTGGAGGAAAGTAGTGGTAATTATACCATTACGATTTTAAAAGATGTTAATTCTACTGATTTTTATACTTTTTTTAAAAATCATTTTGGCACAATGTTAGATGGTGACATTACAGTAAAAGGTAATGATAATACTATTACCAACACTTCAACAACAAATACTATGATTCCATTAGGAGGAGGGGACTTCACTAAAGGAACAGCTGCTACTTATAATGCTGAAACAGAAACATGGAGTACTGATAATGCCGGATGGTTTGGATATAACCACAATTTATCTTTTGAAAATATTAATTTTGTTGGAACAGGCGGAGGTACAGGAGCTATGCTTTTTTATATCGTACTTCCATCAGCTAATATAAGTTTTGACAAATGTGAATTCCAAGGTTATCAAAAAGCTGCTCTTTGGATTGCTAATTTAAATAGTTTATCAGTAAATGAGTGCTCGTTTGATGGAAATAGTGTATCAGCTTCAGCAGAAGCACCAACACTATTTGGCCAATCATCAGAAAGTATATCATTATGTTTAGGAGATGAATTTATAGTAGGTTCATCATCATATTCGACTCATAAAGTACAAAATATTAGTATAACGAATAACACTTTTGAGAATGTTGAAACAGAAACTCCAAATGGTACAGGTGCTATTAAGTTAAAAATTAAAAATATAACTGTAGTATCAGGAGTAGAAATTATAAAAATCAAAAATAATACCTTTACTAATAATGGCGTAGATTTTATTATCGGTGAAAAAAATCCCGAAACCGCTAAACCAGCTACTAGACCTACAACAAGTGAAGAAAGCGGAGATATAGATGTAAGATTCTTTAATAATACAAGCACTAATACTGGGGGATTGAAAGTTCAAACCGTTTATAATCTTTCAACAGCTACTGAAGCAGAAAGAACTAATTATTTTGCTACAGATGCTACAGCTTCGGTATTATTCAATGCTGTAAAAAATATTAAACTATATAATAATGAACAATCAAATGATTTCATTATGGATAATGAAACCGCTTTAACTGATGCATTAGATTATATTAAAAATTTTGTATCAGAAGAAGTTGAAGGATTAGTTATTAATAATGAAAATTATAGCATCTATATTGATAAAGATGATATCAAAGAAAATAGAGAAGGCACCATTAATGATTTATCATTAATAATAACAAATACACTACCAGAAAAAATAAGCACTTTAGCTGAAAAAGGTTCAATATTAGTATCTTCAATAGTGTCTGGAACATTACCGGCCGAAAAGATAACAGTTAAAACAAAAATTGCCGAATTTGCTGGTATGGATGTAAAAATTAATTATTTTAATGAAACAACCAATAAATTAGAATTAGTATCAACTGTAAGAGCAGATGCTGAAGGTAATTTTGAATTTGATTTAACTCACTATTCACAATATGTTTTAACAGCAGAAAAAGTTGCTGCAGAACCTAATCCTCAAACTGGTGATGGCATAATGAGTGAAATTTTGTTAGGTAGCATTGCAGTAATTGGATTAATTGGAACTGGTTTGTATTTAAGAAAAAAAGGATTTAATTAATATTTTAAATTATAAAGTTAGAACTTAAGGTTCTAACTTTTTTTAATATATGAAACTAAAAATAAGGTGAAAGAGTATGCTATCTTTTATATAAAATAAAAACTTACGAATATTATAATTCGTAAGTTTATTTCATTGGAGCAAGTGACCAGAATCGAACTGGCATTGTCTCGTTGGCAACGAGAAGTAATAACCATTATACTACACCTGCAACTAGTAATAGTCTATCAAATATATGTATTTTTGACAAGAAAAAAATGCAATTCTCATATATATATGATACAATTATTATTAGAAAAAAGGGATTATAATGAAGAAGAAAATAAGCAATCTGAAACATAAAATAATTAATTTTTTTAAATATAATAAGCAATTTTGTTCTTATGTCATATTATCATTAATAATATGTTCTTTAATGAAGTATAATACAATTGGGCAAATTTTTGCTCCCCAATCTTTCTTTTTAGATTTAGCTTTAATATTAGTTTTAGGCTCTTTTGGTTTTTTTTATAAACCGCAAAAACAGTTTAAATATTATTTTATATTAATGATAGTTTATACTGCTATGGCTGTTATTAATACTATCTATTATTCCTTTTATAGTTCTTTTGCTTCCTTTAGTTTACTAGCAACAATTAGCCAAATTGGGGAAGTTGGTGATGCGGTATATGAAAGTTTTACGATAAAACAGTTTATTTATATTTTATTTCCTATAATATTTATCTATATTCATAAAAGATTGGCTAGTATAGATTATTTTAATTTTGTAGCTAAATTTGAAAAAGGTAAGAAAATATTTAGATATTTAATTTTATCTGGTTTAGTTATAATGATTTTAGTTGCTTATACATTATCAGGAACTGCTTTTAGTCGTTTAGCTAAACAATGGAATCGTGAATTTATTGTTGATAAATTTGGGATTATAACTTATCAATTGAATGATTTGTTTAATACTTTGAAACCAACCATTGTTTCAATGTTTGGCTATGATGTTGCTTTAAAACAATTTAATGATTATATGGCTTCAAATCCTTCAGTTAAAAGTAATAATAAATATACCAATATTTATAAAGATAAAAATGTCATCTTTGTTCATATGGAAAGTATGACCACTTTTTTAGTCGATTTAAAAATTAATGATCTAGAGATAACACCTAATCTTAATAAGTTAACTAATGATGGAATTTATTTTAGTAATTTTTATCCGCAAGCAGGCGTTGGGACTAGTAGTGATACGGAGTTTACTTTAAATACATCGTTAATGCCAGCTTTAAGTGGAATTGCTTTTGTAAATTATTTTAATAGAGAATATGTTACTACCCCAAGCTTATTAAGAGAACAAGGTTATTATACTTTTAGTATGCATGCTAATAAAGCCAGTATGTGGAATCGGGATAAAATGCATCCTCAATTAGGCTACATGGATTTTTATTCACAAACTTCATTTGATATTGATGAAGTAATAGGTTTAGGTTTATCAGATAAATCTTTCTTTAGACAAGTAGTAACAATTTTAGAAGAAATTGAATCGAAAAATGAAAAGTATATGGGTACTATTATAACTTTAAGTAATCATACCCCATTTACTAATAATGAATTATTTAATCAAATTGATTTATCATACCCTAATTATAATTTAGAAAATGAAGATGAAATTAATTATTTGGAAGGGACTAGATTAGGTAATTATTTACGTAGTAGTAATTATGCTGATGAAGCTTTAGGTTTATTCTTAGAGTATATTAATAATAGTAGTTATTTTAATGATACAGTTTTTGTATTTTATGGTGATCATGATCCAAAATTATCAGCTAAAGAGTATAACTATTATTATAATTTTAATCATGAAACAGGTACTTTATATACCATTGAAGATGAAGAATATTATAATTATGATTACTATGCAAATGAACTAAATCGCCGCACACCTTTAATTATATGGACCAAAAATCATCGTAAAGTTCAAGAAATTGATTATTATATGGGTGTTATTGATGTTCTTCCCACAATTGGTAATATGTTAAGTATTCATAATAAATATGCCATTGGTCATGATATTTTCGAAATTAAAGATGATAATATAATTGCTTTTCCAAATGGTAATTTCTTAACTAACAAAGTATATTATAATAATTCTAAATCAGAATATAAAGCTATTAGTTTAGATGAACCTTTAAGTGATGATTATATTAAAGAATGTAAAGAGTATACTGATAAAATAATTGAAATATCAGATGGTATAATCGTTCATGATTTATTAAATCCTAATAAGAAGGAGCCGGTAAAATGAAAAAGAAATTAATTATTGTATTATTAATTTTGGTTATTATATATTCAGTGGGGGGAATTGCTTATTATTACATGAGTAAAACTACTAAACCAGTAATTAAAAATATTTCCAGTATTAAGCACTATCCGTATAATTTGAAATCTAATGCTACCAAACTAATGAAAGATGAATTTAAAATATTGAAAGATAACTTAGAAAGCGATAATATTGATGAAGAAAGTTATGCAGCCAGTATTGCTAAATTATTTATTATCGATTTATATACTATTAATAATAAAATTAATAAATATGACATTGAAACTCAGTATATATATCCTGATGCCATTGATAATTATAAATTAAATGTTACTAATACTTTATATAAATATGTTGAAAGCAAAGAAACTAAAAAACGAAACCAAATATTACCAGAAGTTACAAAGGTAACAATTGAAAAACAAGAACCGATTGAATTTGAAATCAATAAAAAAACCTATCCAGGTTATATGATTAATCTAATCATTGAGTATTTAAAAGATTTAGACTATGATAATACTAGTGAAGTTATCGTAATTGAAAAAGACAATATTTATTATATTGCCGAAAAAAAATAAGAAGCAAGGCATGCTTCTTTTAATCTGCTCGGTCTAAATCCATTAATAGTATTCCTATATTAATAAGACTTGTTAGCCCTACTATAGAATATACAACTCTGGGAATGACTGAATCATTTCCAAAAATAGCTTCAACTATATTGAAATCAAGAAGACCAATTAAGCCCCATGTTAAACCACCTATAATTGTTATACTTAAGCATACTTTTTGTAATATTGTCATACCTAACCTCTTTTCTTTATTTTTAGTATGAGTAAATATGAATAAATTATACATTTAAAAATATATTTTAATGTAGGAGGTTAGGATGAAAAAATATATAGTATTATTTATATCATTATTATTACTATTAACAGGGTGTGGGAAAGGAGATAATAATAATGTCAAAGAAGACTTTATTAAAAATATAGAAAAAAGAAATTCTTATTTAATTAAAGGAACAATGAATATTATCAGTAATGAAGATACTTTTTCTTACAATATAACAGCTGCTAAGAATAAAGAATATTATCGGGTAAATTTGGTAAACACTATTAATAATCATGAACAAGTGATTTTAAAAAGTGATGATGGAGTATATGTTATAACACCATCTTTAAATAAAAGTTTTAAATTTCAATCAGAATGGCCAGATAATGGTTCTCAAGCTTATTTATTAAATTCTTTAGTCGATGATATAAAAACTGATTCAGAAAGTAAAGCTAAGAAAAGTGAAAATGGTTATATTATTACTGCTAAAGTAAATTATCCCAACAACGCTAATTTAGTAAATGAAAAAATATATGTTGATGATAAGAAAGAAATCCAAAAAGTAGAAGTATTAGATAGTTCAGGGAACATTAAAATAACCGTGGTATTTACTAGTATTGATTATAAACCATCATTTGCTGAAGATTATTTTAAATTAGAAAGTTTAATAGATGAAAATTGTTGTGAAGAAGATGAAGAAACAAGTAAGACAATTGATGAAATAATATACCCGTTATATTTACCAACCAATACTTATTTATCTAGTAAGAATACGATTAATACTGATAATGGTAATAGAGTAATATTAACATTTACGGGAGAATCACCATTTACTTTGATTGAAGAGGTAGCTGCCCCTAAAAGTGAATTTGAAATTATTCCGGTTTATGGTGAACCATTAATGTTAAATGATACATATGGTGCGTTAAGTGCTAATTCATTGTACTGGACCAGTAATAAGATTGATTATTATATTTCAAGTGAAAAGTTATCAAGTACTGAATTATTAACAATTGCCGAAAGTATATCAAGTGGTTCTTTAACCGTAGCTGGAGAAAAATAAAACTTATTTCAGAAATAATAAAAGATAAAAAGAAAATAATAAATCTATTATTTTCTTTTTTATACAAAAAATAATTGTAGCGTTACAATTGATGTGAAACAATTTCTTGAATTAACTTTATTTATTATTTTGTTTCATATCATTTACAAACTTACATTTTTATCACATTTAAATTAATCTAATTATTTAACTAGCATCCCCAAGCTGTTATAACTGGGGCA
>CAZZNR010000024.1:0-9229 GCA_964655835.1 uncultured Muribaculaceae bacterium
AAAGACTTTTTTTAAAGGTTTAAGCCCTCACCCTTAATATGTTTATATGCTTTATCGGTTGCTACTCTACCTCTTTGCGTCCTTTTAATAAAGCCTTCTTGCATTAAATAAGGTTCAACAATATCTTCGAGCGTGCTTACTTCTTCTCCAATTGAGGATGCAATTGTTTCAACTCCCACTGGTCCACCATTAAATTTGTTTATTAAACTATCTAAATATTCGATATCAATTTGATCAAGACCATATTTATCAACTTTTAGTTTTTCTAAAGAATTTTTAGTGGTATCATTGTCAATTATTACCTTTTCTTCAACTTGCGAAAAATCTCTTACTCTTTTAAATAAACGATTGGCAATTCGCGGAGTTCTTCGACTTCTTTTAGCTAATTCGATAGCAGCTTTTGTCTCAATGTCCATATTAAGAACTCGGCTTGTTCGCATTATTATTTTGGTTAATTCTTCTTCTGTATAATAATTTAATTTTGATACTATCCCAAATCGATCTCTTAAAGGTGATGATACATCCCCAGCTCTTGTTGTTGCTCCCACCAAAGTAAAAGGAGGTAAATCAATTTTAATTGACCTGCTTGATCCTTCCGCGCCAACAACTATATCAATACAAAAATCTTCCATCGCTGAATATAATATTTCTTCAATAAATCGTGGTATGCGGTGAATTTCATCAATAAATAAAACATCTCCTGGTTCTAAACTAGATAAAACCGCCGCTAAATCACCCGTTTTTTCAATTGATGGTCCGGTTGTTGTTTTAATATCCGCTTCAAGTTCATTAGCAATAATATAAGCAAGAGTTGTTTTACCTAATCCCGGAGGACCATATAATAAAACATGATCTAAGGCTTCACCTCTAATTTTAGCAGCTTCTATAAATACTTTTATATTTTCTTTTACTTCTTTTTGACCAATATATTCTTTTATATATTTTGGTCTTAAACTAGTTTCAAAATCATCAGTACTTAGTTCTTCATTACTTAAAATTTCATTTCTCATGTATCCCCCTATTTTTTAAATATAAAATAATATCTTCCCAATTAGTAAACTTTTGGTAAGGTGATTTAATACTCATGTCGTTTACAAAATGTAAACATTCTACACCATGTTGCGATACCCCATCTAAATTATATATTCGATCATCGATAAAATAAGCTATATTTTCCATAAAAGCTACATCACCTTTTTCATAATCGCCAAAGTACATTTTATCATAAGGTAAATCATATTTTTGAAAATATTCTTTAGTTATTTTTTCATAAGGATATTCAATTTCACTACCTCGAGCCGTAATAATTATAATTTCATACCCCATTTGTTTTAATTCCCATAAAGCTTCTCTAGCTCCCGGTTTTAATTTAGTATTAATTTGAATATCTTCAATATGTTTAACAAAAAAGTCAAAATTTCTTGATGCAATATCAATATTTTTATTATATTTTTGGTTATACATGTTTAAAAATCTAATTGTTTCTTCTTTAGTTTTTGTTATAGTGTCATCAATATCTATACCAATTTTCAAATTAATTCCTCCTTATTTAATAAATATACCGAACATTTGTTTTTTTGTCAACCTGTTATCTTAACATTAGTTTTAAAGCTTCTTTTATTTGATTTTCAATAGTTAAATCACGAGAAATTTTGGGCAATATTTTTTTAATATCAACTAATTTATATCCAAGCCCAACTAAAACATCTATTAATTCTTCATTTTCATTGCTATCAGTCTTGCTAACATTTAACTTCCCTTTTAAGTCTAAAATAATTTGACGAGCTAGCTTATCGCCTACTTTCGGAAACTTTTGTAAATATAAAATATTTTCCCTTTCAATAGCATCTATAATACCTTTGACACTACCAGTTGCAAACATTGGTAAAGCCGTACGAGGCCCAAGCCCTTTAACATTAATTAATCTTAAAAATAAATCTCTTTCTTCTTCATCGTTAAAGCCAAATAACGAATTTTCATCTTCTTTAATGGAATTATAAAGATATATTATATAATCATGATTAATTTTATAATTATAAGGATTAGCAACGAAAATAATATAACCAATATCATTATTTTCTAATATAATACTATTAGCATTAATTTTTTTAACAATTCCTTTTATATAACCAAACATATACTCACCTTCTATCTAAAATTATAACATAGAAATCAAATATATAGTAAAAAGTTATGTCAAAAGCAAGCCCATTTGAGTAAACTATAATAGATACAAAGGAGGTATAAAGAATGTATTATTATGGATATAGCGGTGGACAAAATATGGGATATGGTCAACCCGGCTGTCCTAGCACTTATGTAGGAACCACATCTGGTTATGGATTAGGTGCAGCATTATGGATTGTCTTATTTATTTTATTAGTAATAATTATCGGAGCTGGTTGGGCTTGTGGTGGCCATAAAGACCATGACCAATGCTAATAAAGAAGTGTAAAAATCACTTCTTTTTTTAAACTTTTTTATGCTATAATAGATAAGGAAAAGAGGAAGTACATGAGAACTGTAGGTACCGTAGTAAGAGGTATAAGAACACCGATAATAAAGAAAGGCGATAATTTAGTAAATATCGTTACTGATTCTCTAATAAATGCTAGCAAGAAAGAAAATTTTAAATATAATAATCGTGACATTATTGCTATTACGGAAGCAGTAGTAGCTATTTCTGAAAATAATTATGTTCATAAAGATGATATTGCAAGAGATGTAAATCAAAAAATAAAATCCAACCATATTGGACTTGTATTTCCCATATTAAGTCGAAATCGCTTTTCGATAATTTTAAAAGGAATAGCTAAATCTTGTGATAAAATTACTATGCTAATTAGTTTCCCTCGTGATGAAGTTGGTAATGCTATCTTACATGAAGATAAATTATATAATTTAGGATATCATTTAGGCGATTTAATAACTGAAAAAGAATATAATAAACATTTTCTTGATTATAAACATCCATATACCGGAATCAATATGGTAAAATTTTATCAACAAATTGTAAATGAAGAAAATTGTGAGATTAATTTTATCTTTGCCAATGACCCTAAAGCAATATTAAAATATACCAAAGATATTATATGTTGTGATATTCATTCCCGCCAAAGAACTAAAAACTTATTATTAGCCCAAAATGCTAATGTTTATGATTTAACCGATATTCTAAATGAAGAAAACAATACTCATGGATATCATCCTAAATATGGTTTATTAGGTTCTAACAAAGCAACCGAAGAAGTCTTAAAACTATTTCCCCGCGGTGGTAATAAAATAGTTTAGATGATATATGGTGATGGAGCCTTTAAAGATCCCAGTAGTGAAATATGGGAATTAGCTGACCCAGTAGTATCTCCAGCTTATACAAGTGGCCTAGAAGGACATCCCAATGAAATTAAATTAAAATATATTGCTGATAATAAATTTTCCAATCTCAAGGGGAACATATTAAATAATGCTATTAAAACCGAAATAAAAAATAAAAACCGAAACCTTACTGGAAAAATGGAATCACAAGGTACAACCCCTCGTAAAATTACTGACTTACTTGGTTCTTTAGCTGATTTAACTTCCGGAAGTGGTGATAAAGGAACTCCTGTAGTATTAATTCAAAATTATTTTGATAGTTATGCTGATAATTAAAAAAAATTAACAAATATGTTAATTTTTTTATATTTTATCAGGTACTTTTATTCCCAAAATATATAATAATTTTAAATTGGTTTCTAAAACAATATTTGTTAAAGTAATCCAGCTTGTTTGTTCTAACTCATCTTTATTAGTAAGTATTTCATGTTGACTATAGAAAGCATTAAAACTATTAGTTAATTTATACAAATAATCAGCAATTTCATTTAAAGTTCTAGTTGATACTGATTTTTCGATAATTAATTTCAACTTTAATAAATTAATAATGATTTCTCTTTCTTCTTTAGTTCTTAATACCTGATAAGTATCTGGTTTGATATTAGAATCTTGGCATTTATGCAAAAGAGATTTCATTCTTACCGTGCTATATAACAAGTATAATCCCGTTTTACCATTTAAATCAGTAAACTTAACTGGGTCAAATATATAATCACTAATTCGATTAGGAAGTAAATCAGCATATTTGATGGCAGCAATAGCTAAATGTTTAGCTAACTCATCTTTATCTTCTTCCTTTATATTATTTTTAATTAATTTTCTGGTTTCAATAGTAACTAAATCAATTAGAGATTGAAGGCTTAATACCCCACCATCTCTAGTTTTAAATGGTTGACCACCTTGGCCATTAATAGTTCCGAAACCTAAATGTTCTAATTTAATATTTTTAGGAACGATGTTAGTTTTATAAGCTGCTCTAAATACTCCAACGAAGTGTAATTCTTGACGAATGTCGGTTAAATAAATCATTCGATTTGGCTTAAATTCTTTAACTCGGTAATATAAAGTAGCTAATTCAGTTGTATTATAAAGTATACCCCCATCACTTTTTATTAAAATAACAGGTGGTATTTCTCTATTATCATCTTGCTCTTTAACTTTAATAATGGTTGCTCCTTCACTTATTTCCGTTAAGTTGTTATTTTGTAAATAAGTCATCATTTCAGGAATATATTGATTAGCATCACTTTCGCCTTGCCATAAATCGAATGTGGCATTTAAATCGTTATATATCCTTCTTATATCAGCAACTGATATCTTATAAATTTCTTTCCATAAAGCATTATATCCTTTATGACCATTTTGTAAATCAGTCGTTATTTTTCTTGCTTCTTCTAAATAGGTTTCATCTTCATTAGCTTTAATACTAGCTCGCGGATAAATATCATTTAATTGCTTAATGCTATTTAAAGCAGTAAATTTAGGATACTCATTCTCATAATTTTCATCAAAATATGGTAAATCAGGAAACATCTCTTTTATTTCTCTGATAACTAATCCCATCGGGCGTCCCCAATCTCCAAGATGAACATCACTTATCGTTTTATAACCAACACTTTCTAATAATCTTTTTAAGGCTTCACCGATATTAGCACTTCGCAAATGACCAACATGTAATTCTTTAGCAACATTTGCTCCACCATAATCCATAAAGATTAGTTCTTCTTCATACTTTGGGAAATTAATATTTAAATCATTATTTAAATCATTAATATATTTAATTAATAATTCATCATGAAAGGTTAAATTAATAAAACCGGCAACATTTTCACAATTAATAAAATAATCAGTCGTTTTTAGTTTATTAACAATTTCATCGGCAATAAGATTAGGATTTTTTTTATATTTTTTAGCAAGCAAAAAAGAGCCATTATATTGATAATCTCCTAAATCAGGCCTGCCACTAACTAATAACCTAACCTGATCTTCATAGCCGATTTCTTTTAATAAATTAGTTATTTCTGCTTCTAAAAAATCAATTAAATTCATATTATCTCCTTAAAAATTTATTCTTCAGGTAATTCTAAATTTACGTTGCTAATAGATTCAAATCTTTTTGTAATCTTATCAGTTGTAATATTTATTTCTTCGGCATCTTTGCTTACTGCATTAATGCTTCTTGATAATTTATCCCATCTAATCTTATAACGATCAAATTCTAAAGCTAATTTATTTAATTCTTCATGAATAATTTTAGCATATTTATCTCTTTCCATATTTTTTAAAATCATTCCGATAATTGTTAAAGTACTCATCAAGGTTGTTGGGCTAGTAATCCATACTTTTGATTTATAAGAATATTCAATTAAATCGGTATGATAAGCGTTAATTTCCGCAAATATCGCTTCAGCTGGAAGAAACATAATCGCTTCACTAGCGGTTTGGCCATCAATAATATATTTATTTTTAATAGCATCTATATGTTTTTTAACATCACTTTTAAATAATTTTTTAGCTTCCTCTCTAACGGTTTTATCTAATTTAGAATTAGTCATTATTTGATAATTCTCTAAAGGAAATTTTGAGTCTATAGCAATCGTTCCTAGAGGTTGGGGAGCAAATAAAATAGCATCAACAATATTATTGTTACTTAACATATATTGAGTTTGATATATCTTATCATTTTTACCAAATATACTATCTAGTATATAATTAAGATTTGTTTCACCGAATATTCCTCTTGTTTTTTTATCAGTTAAAACGGATTGAAGCGCAATTATATCTCCTGATAAACTGTCTATCTTCTTTTGAGCCTCATCAATTTTAGAAATTCTTTCTAATATTGAAGTAAAAGTTTTATTAGTTTTTTCAAAATTAGCATCTAATCTTTCATTTACTTTATCATTAATATAATTTAATCTTCTTTCAATGGTTTCATTTAATTCTTTAAAATCATTTTGTAAACTTTTACTAAAGTTAAATTTAAACTCTCCTAATTCTTTAGTTAAGTCGGTTTCAAACTTTCCTAATTTTAAAGTTATTTCTTCATTATTGTTTCTTCTTACTAAGATAATAATTAATAAAATAATTATTATTATTAATAATGTAACTACGATATACTCCATATTTTCTCCTTAATCAATATTATATTTTTTATTAACTAATCTACTTATAATAAATGCTATAATGCATAACAAGATAATTTTAATAAAATTTATAGGTTCAGTAAGGCTTTCTAAAAAAGTTGTGCCAATAAATCCCCAAAAGAATACTAAAAAGATTTTTCCAATTATTAAAGCCCATATAAATTTTTTATTACTCATTGAAGAAACCCCAGCAACAATATTAATAACAAAAGCTGGTGTAAAAGGTAAAGCTAAAAGTAAAACTAATTGTTCGAATTTTAAATTATCAACAACAATCATAAACTTTGTAAGTTTGCCTTCGTTATATTTAATTAATTTACTATCAAACCAAAACTTTATTTTATTTCTAAATATTAAAAAAGAAATATAACAGCCCACACAAGTTAATACCCAACTTAATAAAAAACCAAATATTATCCCAAAGTAATAAAAATTAATAGTTATGAAAACAGCAAGGGGCATTATTGGTAATATGGATTCAATTAATATTAATAAACTAGAAAGAATTGGAGCCCACAATCCAATACTATCAAATAAATTATTCAAAAATACATCAATATCTTTTAAAAATTCCATTAGCAATCACATTTATATTATACTATAAAAAAGCATTAATAAAAAGATATAAAAATTAATCAATTACTAAAGTAACATCATAACCATAAGCTTCCAATATAGCTGTAACTCTTTTACTTTTCACTCCTTTTTGGCAATAAAAATAATACTTTTTAGTTTTATCCAAATGAATATTATGATTATTAAGTAGGTTCTGATAAGGATTGTATAATATATCTAAATCAATAAAAATACCCTCATTATGATATTCTGATTTTTTTAATACTTTCATAATATAATATATGAATAAATAAAAGAAAGATAAACTTTTTTAGTTTATCTTTCTGAATCAGTAAAGAAATCATCATAAAATTGGTCATCAGTTACATTATCACTATCTACTATAACACTTTCATCATCAACTTTGATAACTGGCTCAGTTGCCTCTTCCGTATCATTAGTTTTCATAAAATCATCAAATTTTTCATATATCGTATTTTCTAATTTATCATAATTGTCATTGTCTAGTTTTTCAAGATCACCTGAATTTTGATTTTTATTTTTGTTTTCTTTTTCTTCTTTTTCAAGTTCTAATATTTTAGCATCTATTCTTTTGATTAAATCCTCAACATTGAATTTTTGTTTTTGGATATTTGCATAATCTTCATCATTATTAACAGGAAGTTTAGTAATATCTTTTGCTTCAGCATCTTCGTCATCTAATGGTTCATTTAAAGGATTAAATGTTATTATTGGAGGAGTTTTTTCCTCTTCTTTAAAATCAATAATTTCTTTTGGTTCTTCAAATCCTATTCTATCAGTTTGAGGAAAAAGCGGATTTAAAATATTTTTGCTAATATAATCATTTCCTCTATCATTATTTCCTAAAGATTCAAAAATTTTATTTCTCTTTTTGGTTTTAACATAGTCTTTAATATTAAATAATTCTATTTGACTTAACTTTCTTTCAGGAATTGAGCCACTAGCAAAGTTATTACCCCAATCGATTTCATAACTCGGTGTTAATTTTGTACGATAAGGATTTAACCTACTTTTTAATATTACAACCTCATTAAGTTTCATTTTTTGTAAGTCACTTACGCTAATAAGTGGGGTTGAAGAAGTTTTTTCTTTCTCTTTTGATTTTACCTCACCACACAATTTACTAATCTCTTCTAAGGCAGCTAATTCGGTAGTAATTAAATAAATTAAATTACCGCAATTACTTCTAATTGTATCAGCATCATTTTTACCATACACATCGTTTAATTGGGCAAAATTTTGAATTATAAAAGTAAATCTTATTCTTCTACTTCTTGCCGCTGTTACCATTGCTGTAACATCTTTAAGAGGCGGCATATTGGCAAATTCATCTAAAATAAAATTAGTTCGAAATGGTAATTGTCCACCATTTTCTTGTGCAACATCTATTAAAGTTTCATAACATTGTTTAATAAAAATAGTTGCTAATGCATGATAAGTGGTTTTTTCATCATGAATAATCATAAATACGGCTGTCTTTTTGGTACCTATTTCTCTAATATCAAAATCACTATAAGATAGCATTTCTGATAATTGTTCTCGAGAAGTAAATAGTCTTATTTTCTGTCTAAATACTGATAATATACCACCTTTTGTTTCATTAGGAGCATTAATAGTATTAGAAGCAAATACGTAAGGACTTGATGATTCACCTTTCAATAAAAAATATTCTTTTATATAATCACTAGTACCAAATTTTTCTTCACCTATCGTTGACATATATCCAATTGAATTTAAATGAATTTCTTTTTCGGTAGCATCTTCAAATAAACCTAAAGATAATCCCGAAAAATAATCCGCCGCACTACTTTCCCAGAAAGGATCATCGGTTTTTGCTCCTCTTAATATATTAAGAGCAACATCATCTAATAATTCCGTTGCTTTATCAGTATTGCCAACTTTATATAATTTATATGGTAATGTTAAAGGGTTCCAGGCATTTCCTAAACCAGGGTTACGAAAATTGAGAACAACGATATTATAACCTTTATTTTTTAACATTTCACTATGATTACGATGTAATTCTCCTTTAGGATCAGTTAATATCATACTTTCGCCGGCTTTAGCTAAGCTTTGAACTAAAGGATCTACTACCGCAGTAGTTTTTCCGC
>CAZZNR010000025.1:0-9184 GCA_964655835.1 uncultured Muribaculaceae bacterium
ATTCATCGGGATATTAAACCCCAAAATATTATGATTCTAGAAAATGGTTTAGTTAAAATAACTGATTTTGGCATTGCCATGGCTTTAAATGGCACTCAACTAACTCAAACTAATTCAGTAATGGGTTCAGTTCATTATTTACCACCTGAACAAGCTTCAGGAAAAGGTTCAACTATTCAAAGTGATGTTTATTCAATCGGTATATTAATGTACGAATTATTATGTGGTAAACTCCCTTATAAAGGTGATAATGCTGTAGAAATAGCTCTTAAACATTTAAAAGATCCATTACCAAGTATAAGAACAGAATTACCAGATTTGCCCCAAGCCGTTGAAAATGTTATTTTTAAAAGTGTGGCTAAAAATCCGAAAAATAGATATGCTGATGCTCGAGAAATGCATGAAGATTTAAAAACCTGTTTAAGTCCATCTCGAGAAAATGAAAAACCATATATTTATAATTTTCAAGATGAAGAAGATTTAATGAAAAATGCCAAAATAAAAGAAGAAATAATTGAAAATAAGGAAATAGAATTATCTGGTGAAGGTGAGCTTATTGCTAAAAAAATAACTGAAAAAGACTTAAAAAAGAAAGAAAATAAAACTTTATTAATTTTAGGTGCTGTCTTTACCGGATTAATTCTTATTACTACCTGTATAATATTATTATTACCTAAATTGACTGAAGCTAAAAATGTAGTAGTTCCTGATGTAGCCGGCTTAACCTTAAAAGAAGCCGAAAAATTAATAATAAAAAATGATCTTAAAATAAATGCAACTATTAAAGAAGCAACTAGTGATACAATTGCAAAAGATAAAATTGTTAAAACTGATCCTTCATCTGGAAGAACTGTTAAAGAAGGTACAACAATAACTTTATTTCAAAGTATTGGTGAAGGAACTTATGAAGTTGAAGATTTTACAGGGCGAAATTATCATGAAGTAAAAGCCGTTTTAGAAAAAATAAATAATTTATTTGTTGTTGTTGAAGAAATCGAAGTTGATGATGTTGCAAAATATAATTCAGGTGAAATTATTAAACAAGAGCCAGGAGCTGGTACAAAGGTTACACCTGGTGAAACCATAACTTTATATATTCCTGATATGTCAGCTACATATCCTGATTTTACGACTGGGGAATTTTCCTTAACTGATATTCAGGCTTTTGCGGAAAAATATAATTTAAAATTAAAAGTTGAATATCGTGAAACTTCTTTATTTGAAGTTGGTTCGATAATTGAACAATCTCCTAAAAGTGGTGCTACTATTATATCAGGCATGACCCTTAAAATAGTAATTGCTGATGAAGAAATACCAGCTGAAATATTAGATTAAAGGAGCCAATGTGCAAGGAATAATAGTAAAACAAATAAGTAATCTATATACTGTAAATGTAAAAGATGTTTTATATTCATGTCGGGCTAGAGGGAAATTTTATTATTATAAAATTACTCCGTTAGTAGGAGATTATGTTACTATTGACCCGAATAAAAAATATATTTTAGATATTTTACCAAGGAAAAATTATTTAACTAGGCCCAGTATTGCTAATATTGACATGGCAATTATTATAACAAGTGTCAAACAACCTAAATTAGATTTAAATCTTTTAGATAAATTATTATGTATTATTATTCATAATCAAATAAAGCCTCTTATTTGTTTTACAAAAGTAGATTTATTAAATAATCAAGAAAAAAAAGATTTACAAAACTTAATTAAATATTATAAAAAACAAGGCATAAAGAGTTTTATTAATACCGAAATAAAAGAAATAACTAAAGAAATTGAAAATAAAACGGTTGTCCTTACTGGTCAAACTGGTGCTGGCAAAAGTACATTTTTAAATAAACTGGATCAAAATTTAAATCTAGATACAAAGCCAATTAGTAAATCTTTAGGAAGAGGAGTTCATACTACTCGTCATGTTGAATTATATAAATACAAAACTTCTTTTATAGCAGATACTCCTGGTTTTAGTGCTTTAGAGATTAATAATCTTACAAAAGATGAAATTAAAAATACATATCCTGAATTCAAAGTTGATTGTCAGTATAAAGATTGTGACCATATAAAAGAAGAAAACTGTAAAGTAAAAGAATTAGTTCAAAAAGGACTTATATTAGAAAGTAGATATAATAATTATCTAAAATTTATGAGGTAAATATGAAAATATCAGTGACGATAACGAAATCTAAATATAATATTATTGATACATTAAATCGTTTAAATGAAACCGATGCAGATTTTTTGCATCTCGATGTTATGGATGGCATTTTTGTTTCTAATATCCTTTATCCTTATCCTGAAGTTAAAGAATTTATTATCTACAATAAAAAACCAATAGATGTTCACTTAATGGTTTTTGATGTAAAAAAATATATTAATCAGTTTGTTAATATTAATCCTGAATATATCACTTTTCATTTAGAAGTAAATGATAATATAGAAGAATTAATAAATTATATTCATAGTTTCAATATTAAGGTAGGTTTAAGTATTAAACCAACAACTAGTATATCGGAAATAATCAAATACTTACCTTATATTGAACAAGTTTTAGTTATGAGTGTTGAACCAGGTTTTGGTGGTCAAAAGTTTTTAAATGAAGTATTACCGAAAATAGCATTATTAAGAGAATTAAAAGCCCAAAATAATTATCAATATTTAATATCGGTAGATGGGGGTATTAATGAAGATACCGCAAAATTATTAAATGATGCTGATATCCTATCAGTTGGTTCATATGTTTGTATGAATGATAATTATCAAGCCCAAATAAATAAATTAAGACCAGAATAATTTCTGGTCTTTAAAATTTTCGATATAAACCAATTGCTTTACCAAGAATAGTTACATTATTTAATATGATTGGTTCTAAATGATCATTTTCAGGTTGTAGCCTAATATGATCTTTTTCTTTATAAAAAGTTTTTAAGGTTACTTCATTTTCATCATTCATCGCAACTACAATATCACCATTACGAGCTTCTTTTTGTTTTTGAACAATAATAATATCATTATCATGAATGCCAGCATTTATCATACTATCACCTGATACTTTTAAAGTAAAAATAGATTCCTTTGGCGGGATTAAATTAGCTGGTAAGGAAAATAATTCATCAGGGTTTTCTATTGCTTCAATTGGATTCCCGGCTGTTACTTTACCTAATAAAGGAACCTTTACAATTTCTTCATCTTTAGGGGCATATTCATTTTCTCCCATTACTTCGATTGTTCTAAATTTAGAAGCAGTTTTTTTAATGGCTCCTTTTATTTCCAACTGAGTTAGATGAGTATGAACTGTTGCTGGGCTACTTAAGCCAAGTCCTGAACATATTTCTCTTACTGAAGGAGGATAGCCGTATTTTACAATATATTTTTTGATATAAGTTAAAACTTCTTCTTGTTTTCTAGTTATCTTCGGTTTCATTTATTCACTTCCTAATATAAATATTAACACATACTAGACAATATGTCAAACATTTGTTTTCTATTTATATTGACACGAATAAATGTTCGTGATACAGTGGTTATATAAGTAGAAGGGAGTGGAAATATGTTAGTAAAAATTTATGAGTATAGAGGTGTGATATTATTCTATCTCCTTTTACTTTTAATGTTAGTTGCTATGAGTTATCGAGCTAATACAATCGATATGCAAAGCAGTAATGTAATAATAAGCCAATAATTAATATTGGTTTTTTATTTGCTTTAAAATTCGTAATATAATATAATTAGGGTAGAAAGGACAAAAAATGAAAAATTTTAAATTTAAGAAAGAATTAAGTTCAATTTTATTAACTATTTTATTTATAGTACTCTATTATTTCTTTATATTACCCCCAATTAATATAACAGCGCCAGCCTTTTGGTTTAGTTTAGTAATAATAATCATCTTCTATATTATAGTTAGTGGAATTGCCAATATTACTAGTTATGGAAGTTTTGATAATAAAGGAAATTTTTATCGTAATCCTAGTTATCGAACAAATAAAAAATTAATTTATATTTTAAGTTTTACGGTGCTATTAATAGTTGGTTTATTTGTGATAAATATCATTTATTCACCATTTTTTAATTCAAAGGCTTATGCTAATCGAATTGTCGTAACTGAAGGAGGAGATTTTACTAAAGATGTAAAACCGGTTGATTTTAAAAAGTTAGCTTTACTTGATAAAAGTTCTTCGGAAAAATTAGGAGACCGGGTTATGGGCCAACTTCCCGAATTAGTATCACAATTTGATGTATCTAATATTTATACTCAAATTAATTATAAAGAAAAGATTGAAAGAGTAACTCCTTTAGAATATGCTGATATCTTTAAGTACTTTACTAATCGCAAGGAAGGTATTAAAGGATATATTAAAGTCGACTCTGTGACAGGTGAATCTTCTTTACAAAAGTTTTCTAAAGGAATGAAATATGTACCTAGTGCCATTTTATTAGAAGATTTAATGCGCCAGTTAAGATTTAGCTATCCTACTGCAATATTTGGTGAAATAACCTTTGAAGTAAATGATGAGGGTAATCCTTATTGGATAGTTCCGGTATTAAAATATAAAGGAATTGGTTTAAGAAAAGAAGTTAGTCATTTAATTATTTTTAATCCGATTGATGGAACAAGTAAAAAATATAAAACAAGTGAAGTGCCCGATTGGGTTGATCATGTCTATAGTTCTGAATTAATAATCGAGCAATTAAATGATTGGGGTAAATATAAAAACGGTTTTATTAATTCTATATTTGGTCAAAAAGGCGTCGTAGCAACAACCGAGGGTTATAATTATTTAGTAATGAATAATGATGTTTACATGACGACTGGAATTACTTCAGCAGTTAGTGATGAATCTAATGTCGGTTTTATCCTAACTAATTTAAGAACTAAAGAAACCAACTTTTATGAAGTGCCTGGAGCTGAAGAATTTTCAGCAATGGAATCGGCTAAAGGTCAAGTTCAACAAATGAATTATACAGCTACCTTTCCTATTTTAATTAATTTAAATAATAAACCTACTTATATTATTTCTTTAAAAGATAAAGCTGGTTTAGTTAAAATGTATGCTTTTGTAGATTTAGTTGATTATCAAAAAGTAACGGTAACAGATTCTTCTAAAGGCATTGAATTTGCTGCTAAAGCATATCTAGGTAATGCCGTTGATCAAACCAAAGAAAAGAATGATAAAACGATTGAAGTTAAAAGTATAATTAATTTATCTTTAGATGGCAATACTTACTTTTATATAATTGATAAAGATAATAATAAATATAAAGCAAGTTTAAAAGTTAATGAAGATATTTTACCTTTTGTTAAAGCTAATGATAAATTGAAAATCACTTTTGCTAAACATGAAGTTAATGAAATAATAAGTATTGAGAACCCATAAGGTTCTCTTTTTAGTTATAAATATGATATAATCTCTTTTGGAAGTGATAATATGAATTTACCCGATATGAAAAAAGCTGCTATGCGCAAAGAAAAAACTGATTACATATATGAAACAAGAATCAACCAAGATTTGTATCCTGGTAAAAGCTATTATATAAGGACCTATGGTTGTCAGATGAATGTTCATGATACCGAAGAAATAAAAGCTCTTTTAGAATCATTAGGTTTTATTGAAAGTAAAAATATTAATAAGAGTGATTTAATTATACTAAATACATGTGCTATCCGTGAAAATGCTCATGATAAAGTATTTGGTTTTTTAGGTCGTCTTAAACATTTAAAAACCATAAATCCTAATCTTATTATTGGTTTATGTGGTTGCATGGCTCAAGAAGAAAAGACGATTAATTATATTCAAGAAAAATATCCTTATATCGATATTATTTTTGGAACTCATAACATAAATGAACTACCTTTATTATTAAATAATTATCAAGGTAGTCAAATGATAAATGTCCATAGTAAATCAGGTGATGTAATTGAATTTAATCACTTATATAAAAGAGATTCCCAAATAAATGCTTGGGTTAATATTATGTATGGCTGTGATAAATTTTGTACTTATTGTATTGTCCCTTATACAAGAGGCAAACAAAGAAGTCGCAAAATAGAAGACATTTTAAAAGAAGTAAAGCATTTACAAAAAAACGGTTATAAAGAAATAACTTTATTAGGCCAAAATGTAAATGCTTATGGTAAAGATTTTGAAGAAAAAATCGAATTTAGTACTTTATTAGAAGAAGTAAGTAAAACAGGAATAGAAAGAATTAGATTTGTAACAAGTCATCCTTGGGATTTTACCGATAAAATGATTGATACGATATCTAAATATGATAATATTATGCCTTATATCCATTTACCAGTTCAATCCGGTTCAAATAAAATTTTACGATTAATGAATCGTAAATATACTATAAATGAGTATTTAACTTTATTTAAGAAGATAAAAACTAAGATAAAAAATGTCTCGATAACAACTGATATTATTGTTGGATTTCCTTCTGAGACGGATGAAGATTTTGCTGAAACTTTGAATTTAGTTAAAAAATGTCAGTTTGATGGAGCATATACTTTTATTTTTTCTGCCCGTGAAAATACTCCGGCTGCTAAAATGATTGACAATCTATCACTAACTGAAAAAAATAAACGTTTACAAGAACTCAATAAACTAATTAATACTTATAGTAGACAAAGTAATTTAAATATGCTTGGAACTACTCAAAAAGTATTAGTAACATCTTTAAGTGAAAAAGATAGTAATAAAGTAGCAGGATATACTGAGAATATGAAGTTAGTTAATATTGAAGCTTCTTTAGATACTATAGGTAAAACCATTAATGTTAAAATAACGGCCGCCAAAAGTTTTAGTTTAGATGGTATTCAAGAAAAATAAATACCATCTTTTATTTTTAGATAATTTTTGTTATAATTAAGTAAGAATTGAGGCTAAATTATATGGAAAACAATAATAATTCAAATGATCCAATAATTTTAGGTACTTTAAGAAAAGAAAAATCTAGTAAGCCAATTTTTGTTTTGTTTGTTTTTTTATTAATTGTCAGTGCAACCTTCGGACTTCCTTATATTCAGAAATATATGAAGAATCCAAATACGGTAATTGGACAAATATATGGTATGTTTTTTGAGGTTGATGATAATAAAGGGATTGATAATAAAATTACCAAACATACTTTAAATGAAAATACTAATATCACTTTTAATAATATTATATTATCTAATGTAAAAATAAATAATAATAAAGTTAGTTATGATTTAACTAATAAAACGGATAATATAATAATTTTAGATCCAACAGATTATTATTTTAATATTTATGATGGGGAAAACAAATTAATTAAAAGTATCAAATTAACAGGTAATGTTACTAAGGAAAAAATAAATAATATTCATGCATTTACTAATTTCAAATTTAAAAATATTGTTTATTATGGAAGTATTGAAACAATAACTGATTTTGCTGATATTGAAATAAATTCAAAAGATGCTAATTTAATTTGCTCAATTACTAATAATGTTTATAAATATGAATTTAATAATTACCAATTAAAAACTATCACCCATAATTATAAATATGATGATATCAAGGATTTAGATAAGTACTTAGAAAAATTTAATTTATATGTAAATAAAAGCAAAAAAATAAACGAAATTACTCCTAATGCCTCAAGTACAATTGAGAAAGATGTTGGTTTTGAATATAATGTCATTATTGATTTAGCTAAAATAAACCCTTCAAATTTGGGAGCATTTATTGATTATAATTATTATGAACTTAATACTTTAGCTAAAAAAGTAAAATATGTGATGGAAGCTAAAGGGTATAATTGTGTATGAATTTTACGATTAATGATTTTGAAGGACCCCTTGATTTACTCCTTCATTTAGTTAAAGCTAATAAAATGGATATTTATAATATTGATATATCAGTAATAACTAAAGAATATTTAGATTTTATTCATAGTAATGATTTATCAATTGATGCCAGTAGTGAATATTTAGTAATGGCGAGTGAACTTATTCATTTAAAAAGTAAACTATTAATAAATAAAACTACTGATGAGGAAGAAGAGTACGAATTTAATAATCCTGATGATTTAACTAACCGCTTATTAGAATATCAAAAAATAAAAAAGATTGCGGAAGACTTTAAATATTTAGAAGAAAAAAGAAGTGAAGTATATACCAAAATACCTAGTAGATTAGACGAATACCGCGATAATCCTAGTATTTATAATAGTGATGTAAGTTTGGATGATTTACTTACTGCCTTTGAATTGTTTTTAAAAAGACAAAAATTAAGTGCTCCTATTAATACAAAAATAACTAAGAAAGAATTAAATGTTGAACAAAGATGTATTGATATTCGAAATAAACTTAATCATCATAAGGGAAAAATAAAATTTGTTGAATTATTTGATAATATATCAAAACAATATGTTGTGGTAACATTTTTATCAATTTTGAATATGGCTAAAAATAGAGAAATAAATATAATGCAAAAAAATAATTTTAAAGACATTTTTATAGAAAGTTGTGATATGAAATGAAATTGTTAGGTATATTAGAAGGTATTTTATTTGTTGTGGGTGATGAAGGAATATCTTTAAAAGCTTTATGTGAAACAATGAAGATTAATGAAGAAGAAGCTAAAAATTTATTAAGTGAATTAAAAAAAAGTTATGAAGATGATACCCGAGGATTAAGAATAAGTTTTTTAGGTGATGCTTTTAAATTAACAACTAAAAAAGAACATAAAGAATATTTTAAAACTTTAGTTGATAATCCTGAAACTAATACTTTAAGTCCAGCAGCACTTGAAACTTTAGCAATTATAGCATATAATGAACCCGTAACAAGATTAGAAGTGGATCAAATAAGAGGGGTTAGCACTTCCTATTTAATAAGAAAATTAGTAGCTAAAGGTTTTATTAAAGAAGAAGGCAAAAGTACACTACCTGGTAAACCGAATTTATATGTTACAACCAAAGAATTTTTAGATTATTTTGGACTAGCTACTAAAAAAGATTTGCCTAAATATGATAATAATATTGAATTTGATGATGACATTGAATTATTTACCTCAATTTATAAAGAAGAAATATAATTATTATATTTTTTAATGCCCGTGTGGTGAAATGGTAGACGCGCTGGACTCAAAATCCAGTGATAGCAATATCGTGCCAGTTCAAGTCTGGCCACGGGCACCATTTTTTT
>CAZZNR010000026.1:0-9076 GCA_964655835.1 uncultured Muribaculaceae bacterium
GAATAGTAAGAAAGAATTGTTTATAAAAAATGTTATTTATAACATTTTTTTTATTAAATAATGATATAATTATTTTATTATACTGAAGGTGAGATATTAAAATATGAAAACATTTTATGATAAAAATATAAATGAAGTATTAAATTATTTTAATACTAGTCTAAAGGGTCTAAGTTCAATTGAAGCTAAAAACAGATTAAAAAAATACGGTAAAAATGAAATAGCTAAAAACAAAAAAGGTAAATTTTTAAAAATACTTTTAAATGAATTCAAAAATCCGATTTTAATTATTTTAATAATAGCTGCTATATTTTCTTTTATTACGAAAGAATATATTGAAAGTATTGCTATTTTGATAATCATTGTTATAGATGTATTAATGGGAGCTATTCAAGAATGGAAAGCCTTAAAAACCACTGATGCTTTAGCTGATTTAATAAAGTATGAAACTAAAGTTATTAGAGATAATAAAGAGCAAATTATATTTTCTACCGATTTAGTTATTGGGGATATTGTTTTACTTGAATCAGGTAATAAAATAGGAGCCGATCTAAAAATAATTGATGCTAATAATTTAACTATTGATGAATCAATCCTTACAGGTGAAAGTATTGGGGTAATAAAAAATATTAATAAAAAAACAGAAGCAAGTAATATTGCTTATGCTGGAACTGTTGTAATAAGAGGAAGAGCAGAAGCAGTAGTTATAAAAACCGCTAGTGATACAGCAATTGGTAAAATAGCTGATACTGTATCTAATATGGAAGATACTCCATCACCCCTTACTATAAGAATAAATAAGTTATCTAAACAAATATCTTATTTAATCATAATTATAGCGATATTTTTGACTATTTTATTATATTATAATAATATTCCAGGAAGTATGATTTTTATTTCCGTTATTGCTCTTTCCGTATCGGCAATGCCAGAAGGTCTTCCTTTAGCTTTAACTATGGCTTTAACTATATCTTCAAAAAGAATGGCTAAAAATAATGTTATTGTCAAAAAATTAAATTCAGTTGAAGCATTAGGTAGTTGTACTGTTATTGCAAGTGATAAAACTGGCACGCTAACTTTAAATCAACAAACCGCTAAAAAAATTGTTTTACCAACTAACGAAGAATTTGAAGTATCGGGAATTGGTTATAACGATATCGGGGTAATTAATTATCCTAAAGCTAAAGAAAAAGAAATTAAGAATTTAATTATGCAAGGGGTTATTAATAATGAAGCAATTTTGAAAAAAGAAAGAAATGATTTTATTTACTATGGAGATACTATTGATGTTGCTTTTTTAGTTCTAGGTCTAAAAGCTCAAACTCAAAAAGAAGTAAAATTATTATCTGAAATTCCTTATGAATCGGAAAATCAATATTCTGCGGTATTTTATGAAGATAATAATAAAAAATATTGTACCGTTAAAGGTTCACCGGAAAAAATATTATCTTTTTGCGATCAAATGATGATTAAAGGTAAAGCTGAAAAAATAGATAAAGAATCTTTATCTAATCAAAATGAAAAATTGGCAAGCCAAGGATATCGGGTAATTGCCCTTGCCCAAAAAGAAGTAATTATTAAAAAAAATTATACCGAAAAAGATTTAACTAAATTAGTATTTTTAGGTTTTGTTTGTTTTATTGATCCAATTAGAAAAGAAGCTAAGCCTTCCATTAGAAAATGCAAAAAAGCCGGCATAAAAGTTGTTATGATAACGGGTGATCATCAATTAACTGCAGCAAATATTGGTAAAGAATTGGGCTTAGTTAAAAACGAGACGAATATTACCACGGGTCAAGAAATCGAAAAATATTTAGAATTAGGCGAAAAAGCTTTTGATAATTTTATTAAAAATAAAACAGTTTTTGCAAGAGTAACTCCTTTAAATAAATTAGCCATTGTCGAATCCTTTAAAAGACAAAACGAATATATTGCGGTAACTGGTGATGGAGTTAATGATGCTCCTGCTATTAAAGCGGCCAATATTGGTATTGCTATGGGTAGTGGAACCGATGTTGCTAAAGATACAGCCGATATGATAATTTTAGATGATAATTTTAAATCAATTGTTGAAGGTATTAAGCATGGCCGAATAGCTTATAGTAATATTAGAAAAATTGTTTATTTATTATTATCTTGCGGAGCAGCTGAGGTCTTATTCTTTATTCTGGCAATTCTGGCTAATCTACCAATTCCTTTAATTGCGATTCAAATATTATGGTTAAATGTTGTAACAGATGGGCTGCAAGATATGGCTTTGTCATTTGAACAAGATGAAGAAGAAATTTTAGATGAAAAAGTAAGTAGTCCCGAAAGTACTATATTTAATAAAGATTTATTTTTTGAATTATTAGTATCAAGTTTAACTATTGGTTTAATTGTCTTTGGATTATGGTCATTTCTAATGTATCAAAATGTTGATATTAATTTAGCTAGAACCTATATTGTTACTTTAATGGTCTTTATTCAAAATATACATGTTTTCAATTGCCGAAGTGAAAAAAGAAGTGCTTTTTTAGTGCCGCTTAACAATAAATTTTTAATCTTTTCAGTAGTTGGCTCAATTATGTTACATATTATAGTTTTAAAGATCGATTTATTTGCTCAATTTCTTCAAATTACCAGTATACCATTATGGCATATCCTTGGTATATTTGTAATGTCTATTCCTTTATTAATTATTATGGAAGTTTATAAGAAATTAATTTATCACAAATAAAGAAGCAAATTTTGCTTCTTTATTTTGTTTTCATTTCAAATAAGATATCTCTTAGTTGCATTGCTTTTTCAAAGTCAAGTTCTTTAGCAGCTTGTCGCATTTCTCTTTCTATTTTAAGAATTATTTCTTTTTTATCTTTTGCTGATAGTTCTTCTAAGTTTTCTTCTTTTATTTCATTAGATATTAAGTCTCTAATTTCTTTAATAATGGTTTTAGGAGTAATATTATTTTCCTCATTATATTTAATTTGAATAGCTCTTCTTCGATTAGTTTCTTTTATAGCATTATGCATTGCTTCACTTACTTTATTGGCATACATAATAACATGGCCATTAACATTACGAGCAACTCTACCGATAGTTTGAATTAAACTACGTTCGCTTCGTAAAAATCCTTGTTTATCAGCATCTAAAATAGCAATTAAACTAACTTCAGGAATATCTAAACCTTCTCTTAATAGATTTATTCCGATGATAACATCATATTTTCCCATCCGTAAGTCTCTTATTATTTTTAATCTTTCAAAAGTTTTAACTTCACTGTGAAGATATGCTACTTTCATATTTAATTGTTTTAAATAATTGGTTAATTCTTCAGCCATACGGATAGTTAAAGTTGTTACTAAGACTCTTTCCTTTTTATTTGCTCTAATGTTAATTTCATTGATTAAATCATCAATTTGACCATTACTTTTTCTTACTTCAATTTCGGGATCAACTAAACCAGTTGGTCTTATTATACTTTCAATTATTTTATTATTAATTAAACTTAGTTCATAATCACCAGGAGTTGCTGAAACATAGATAACTTGATTAATTTTATTATTGAATTCTTCAAATTTTAGAGGTCGATTATCAAGGGCACTTGGTAGTCTAAAACCATAGTCAACTAAAGTTTGTTTTCGAGAGCGATCACCATTATACATAGCTCTGACTTGGGGTAGAGTAACATGAGATTCATCAACTACCAATAAATAATCATATCCAAAGAAATCCATTAAAGTACTAGGGGTTTCCCCAACATCTTTTAAAGCTAAATGACGGGCATAGTTTTCAATACCGTTACAAAAACCTGTCTCTTTAAGCATTTCAACATCGTACTTAATTCTTTCTCTTAAGCGTTGTTCTTCAATTAATTTATTATTATCTTTAAAATACTTTAATTGTACTTCAGCTTCAGCTTCAATTCTTTTAATAGCTTCTTTTAATTTTTTATCACTGGTAACATAATGACTAGCTGGATAAATGCTAATATTTTTTACTTGTTGGAGAATTGTTCCAGTCAAAACATCAAATTCACTTATGCGGTCAATTGTGTTACCAAATAATTCAACTCTAATTCCGTTTTTTCGGCCATTAGCAGGAATAATATCAATAACATCGCCATTTACCCTAAAGGTTCCGCGATGAAAATCAAGTTGATTTCGTTCATAAGTCATTGCTACTAATTTTTCAATAATGTCATTTCTTTTAATATTATCTCCAACTGATAAGATTAACATCCCATTTTTATATTCTTCAGGTTCACCAATACCATAAATACATGAAACTGATGCTACAACAATAACATCTTTATTATTTATTAAAGCACTTGTGGCTCCATGTCTTAATTCATCTATTTCATCATTGATACTAGAATCTTTTTCAATATATGTATCAGTTGAAGGAACATAAGCTTCCGGTTGATAATAATCATAATAAGATACAAAATATTCAACCCGGTTATTAGGAAATAACTCTTTAAATTCAGAGTATAATTGACCGGCTAAAGTTTTATTATGAGCTAAAACTAGAGTAGGTTTTTGAACTTTTTCAATTACGTTAGCAATCGTAAAAGTTTTTCCAGTACCAGTAGCACCAAGTAGTACTTGATGTTTTTCTTTATTATTAATACCTATTACTAATCTATTAATTGCTTCCGGTTGATCACCAGCAGGTTTGTAATTACTTACTAACTTAAATGTATTCATAATATCACCACAAATCTATAATTATTCTAACACATATTTATGATTTTATTTCATAAAATAAAAGAACTAACATTTAAATTAGTTCTTAAATAATAAGTTATAAATTTTAAAATAAAATTTACTATTATCTAGATTTACTTTTTTAGATGGTGAGAGATTAGTTTTATATGCTTTTAATTCGCTATCAATAATATATGAATCAATTCCTAATTCTTCTAATGCTGAAAAAGCAACATTTCTAATATCTTCATGTTCTATATCATCGGGGTAAATAGATAGCATTTGTAAGTATCTATTACATAATGCAGCATAAGCGTTTTGTCTAAAATAATCAACTGAGTAGTTTTTTATAGCTTGCATTCTTCTTTCAAAATATTCTCTTTCTTGTTGTGCTGAAAGCATAACATCACCAAATAAATTTTGCTCGTAAAATTCTTTCATTTAATTACCTCTTATAATTTAATTTAGCATATTATTTAAAAAAATTCAAAAGGTTTTTTAATAAAAAATGTTATAACTGTAAAAATATAGTTATATAATAAATAATCATTATTTATTTTATTTATTTAAATAATAAGCATAATATTCATCAAAAGTAATATTTTCTTGATAAATCTTATTGGCTATTTCAATTCCGACATAGCGATAATGCCATGGTTCATAGGAATAACCTGTTATGTCTTCTTTATCTTTAGGATACCTTAAAATAAAACCATATTTATGAGCATTATCTTTCATCCAAAGATAACTTTCAGTGTCACCAAATTTATCATTAGTATCATAAAAGTCAGCTACATCAACAGCATATCCGGTTTGATGTTCAGAATGACCAGCTCGCGCGGCATATTCATCTGCTTTTCTTGTACCATATAATTCTTTTCTTTCATTCCATAATTCTTCTTGATATTCATAATTGCGATAAGATGAAACGATTAAGATAGTATAGCCCTCAGTTTTAGCAGCATTATATAAGTCTTTATAAGCTTCATAGGTTTCTTCATTTAAAGAATTATTAGCATATGAATAAGTTCCGCTAGTAGTAACGATATTAATAGGTTCATAATCCTTATCTAAATAATAATATTTATTAACTAACATTAATTCTTCATTTTCATAATTAGTTTTTATGGGATCTTCATAATAATTTTTATTACGATTGACATTGATTAAAGATACTACTTTAGATAGATCAATATCTTTATTATCATTAGCATAATTTAAATAACGATCTAACTTATTAAAAATAAAATATTTATCACTTATTATTTTAGTTAAGTTTGGGTTATAGTCTCTAGTTAATAAAGTATCTATTTGCTTATTTTCTAACTTTTTTTCAATAATTTTTATTTCGTTTAAATTATAATTTATTTGTAATAATTTATATTCATAAGTTTGACGATATAAATAATCATTAAATAATTTAATGCCGACTGCTAATGTAATAATAGCAAGAATTAATATTATTAATCTTCTTTTAGCTTGCTTTTTAATTTTTAATTTTTTCTTCATAACATACCTCAACTATAAAAATTATAACATAAATAATGATATATCTTTAAATAATCATATTTTTATTGTATAATTTATTAAGATAAAGGGTGTATTAAAAGATGGATAGAATATTTGTAATCGGACATAAAAAACCAGATACTGATTCAGTATGTGGATCAATTGCCCTTAGTTATTTAAAAAATAAAATGGGTTTAAATACGGAACCTAGGATTTTAAGTGAAATAAATTCGGAAAGTTTATTTGTCTTAAAAAAATTTAATTTACCAGTTCCCAAATATTTAAATGATGTAAAAGTGCAATTAAAAGATGTTAAATATAAGAAAAATCTTTATATAAATGAAAATGAATCAATTTTTAATACTTATAATTATATTAGTGAAAAAGAAATAACCGGAATTCCCATTATTGATGATAAGAAATTATTTTTAGGTTATGTATCATTAAAAGAAATTGCAAGGGAGTTAATTGTAAGTTCTTCAAATGAAATTGATACTAGTTTTGATAATATTGCTAGTGCTTTAAGCGCTTCAAAAGTATATAAATTTGATGAAAAGATAACGGGAAATGCTATGACGATTACTATTCCATATAAAATATTAATTAATACCGTTGAATTAAATGAAGAATCAATTATTATTGGGTGTAATCGTAGTTTAGTTTTAGATTATGCTTTAAAAAGTAAAGTAAAATTAATCGTTTTAATTAATAATAAACAATTAACAAAAGAAGAAGAATTACATGTAAAAGAAAATAAAGTCAATATTATTATCACTCCTTATGATAGTTTTAAAGTAACTAAAATTATTAGTTTATCTAATCCGATTAAAACAATTCAAAGAACAACATCAGCTATTTGTTTTGAACCAAATGATTATTTGACTGATTTTATTGAAATTAGTAATAAATATAAACATACTAATTATCCAATTGTTAATAGTAGTGGTACTTGTGAAGGGATGCTTCGCGTAATAGATACACATGAATTTGTTAAAAAGAATTTAATCTTAGTTGATCATAATGATTCATATCAAAGTGTTGATGGTTTAAGTGAAGCTAATATTATTGAAATAGTAGATCATCATAATATTGGTAATATATCTACTTCAGGACCAATTAATTTTCGAAATATGATGGTTGGTTCAGTAAATACGGTTATTTATTATTTATTTATAGAACAAGGTATAAAAATTCCCCAAAGTATTGCTGGAATTATGTTAAGTGGAATTATCTCTGATACTTTATTATTAGCCAGTCCAACCACAACAATCCATGATAAAGTAGCTGCCGAAGCTTTAGCTAAAATCGCTAAAATTGAAATGCAAAAATATGGTTTAGAATTATTAAAAAGTGGTGTAAGTATAAAAGGGATGACTATTCAAGATATTATAAATAAAGATTTTAAAACTTATCTAGCCGGTGATTATAAAATCGGCGTTGCTCAAGTATTTACAACCTCATTTGAGGAATATAAATTAAATATTAAAGAATATATTAATGAATTAAATAAAATAAGTGAAAATAATAATTATAAAGTAGTATGTTTATTTATAACTGATATATTAAATAATAATTCTTATATTATTTTTAATGAATCAGGTAAAAAATATTTAGAAGAAGCATATAATATTCCGGAAATAACAGAAGGATATTTATTTGAAGGAGTGGTATCTCGTAAGAAACAAATGGTACCATTAATCATAGATGTTATTGAAAGATTATAATTGTTTTATCGTATATATTATGATATTCTAATAATAGAAAGAGAGTGGTACTATGACATGGTTATATATACTTATTGGGATACTTGTATTATTAATAATTTATGTAATAGGTATTTATAATAATCTAGTTGTTTTAAGACAAAAGGTAAAAAACCAATGGTCGCAAATTGATGTTCAATTAAAAAGAAGGGCAGATTTAATTCCTAATTTAGTTGAAACTGTCAAAGGTTATGCTAAGCATGAAAAAGAAACTTTTCAAAAAGTAATAGAAGCCCGTAATACTTATTTAGCTGCTAATACTCAAGCTGAAAAAATGAAAGCTAATGGGGACTTATCTAATTTATTAAATAAACTATTTGCTTTATCAGAAGATTATCCTGAATTAAAAGCCGATGCAAATTTCTTAAAGCTGCAAAGTGATTTAAAGGATACTGAAGATAAGATTTCTTATGCAAGACAATTTTATAATGATATTGTTATGACTTATAATGCCAAAATAGAATCTTTCCCAGTTAATATAGTGGCTAATTCATTTAAATTTGAAGCTAGAGATTTTTTTGAAACTGTTGAAGAAGACAAAAAAGTTGTTAATGTAAAATTTTAAGAAGTAGATTAAATCTACTTTTTTTAATTTATATGGTAATATAAATATAAGGATTGATAATATGAAAAAGTTAATTGTTATTTTTATTTTATATTTTAGTTTTATAGTTAAAGTAGATGCTAATTCCATTAATAGTATAAATATGGATATATTTATTGATAATCAAGGTACGGCTAATATTACCGAAATATGGGATATGAATTTAACAAAGGATACTGAAGGATATAAACCATATTATAATTTAGGTAATTCAGAAATAAAAAAATTTATGGTTACGGATGAAAATAATAATAAATATCAATTTGTTAATAATTGGGATATTGATGGAACTTTAAATGATAAATCTTACAAAAATGGTTTTAATTATATTGATAATGGGATTGAGTTATGTTGGGGACTTAGTGAATATGGCCATAGAACTTATACTTTAAAATATCAAATAACAAATTTTGTGCATCAGTTAACCGATAGTCAAATGATTTACTGGACGCTTATTCCTTATGAATTATCGATAGAATTAAATCAAGTTAATATTGTAATAAGATCAGATC
>CAZZNR010000027.1:0-8838 GCA_964655835.1 uncultured Muribaculaceae bacterium
TGCTAAACCATCAATACCATTACCACCTGCAGTAACAGATGTTGAATTTATATCGCTTAATATTACTTTTGTATTATTAGATGAAACTTCAACACCATCTCTTCCATATTGACTAACTGCCAAATAGGCAACTGCTCCCCATTCGCTTGATTTTATTAAATGAGGATATGATTCATTATAACCCGAATTCTTACACATATCATATGAATCACTAATTGTTATATTGTTATAAGAATATTTGTTTGGCAAAAAAACTAATTTATCACTTTCTTTTCCGGCTTCAAATTTGGAAATCCAAAAACCACTTATATTACTATCCCAACCACCATCATTTACTTTATCAGTAAAAGATGGATGAATAATATAATCACTATAATTTTTTTTATCAGTATTTTTCAAAAAGATAATTTCAACTTTATTATCAACTATTTTGTAGGCATATCTCGGAATCCAAACCCACATCGAACCATCAGCTGTCTTAGCATTAGCCCATTCGTTATTATCTTTCTTTTTATAATCATACCAAGATGTATTTTTATCAGGTTCATTCACTTCAACCCATTCATTACCATCCCACTTTACAGCTTTCATGCCATTTACCAATGCCGGTTTATTTACTCCCTCAGCATCAGAATATGATGATTTTGTTACTTCTTCTTTTCTTGAACAAAAAGTCACAAACAAAACAATAATTGATAAAATAATTAAAAACATAACTATGGTTATAGATTTTTTCCTATTTAGATTCATAAATCCTCCTTCTTAATTATATTATATTGCTTATTTAATAAAAATACAAAATAAATATTAAAATAAATATTAAATAAGTATAACACTTTTTATTAAGCAGTGATAATTTGTTGGCTTTTTATATTATAAGTACAAAAAAAATTGTGATTTCTCACAATCTATTATATCCTTTGGTGTCCTCTTAGGGATTTGAACCCTAGACCCACTGATTAAGAGTCAGTTGCTCTACCAGCTGAGCTAAGAAGACAAAAAAATTGGCGGAGCAGAGAAGATTTGAACTTCCGCGCCGGTTACCCGACCTACACCCTTAGCAGGGGCGCCTCTTCAGCCGCTTGAGTACTGCTCCAAACCTAAACTAATTTTACAATAACTATATGGCAT
The DNA here is from genome assembly GCA_964655835.1 of uncultured Muribaculaceae bacterium. GTDB lineage: Bacteria > Bacillota_I > Bacilli_A > RF39 > UBA660 > DUUS01. The sequence continues at coordinate 1,132 of CAZZNR010000027.1, forward strand.
TGTCAATTAAAAAACGGAAGAGTTTAATATACTTCCGTTTTAATTGCAGCAATAAATTCTTTCATAAAGACCAAATAATTTTTACCATTTTCTCTTTCTTCATCAGTTAGATTAATCATCGAATTAACTACAACAATGGTCGCTCCATTTTCAATTAATTCTTTAATGTCTTTATTAGTTAAATCGGTTTGGGGAAAAACAAATAAGTAAGAATTTTCATGGCTATAAAAAGCTTTTTTTGCTTTACTAAATGAAGTTGTTGAAGTTTCTTCATCTTGAAAACTAATATTAATTACTTCAAATCCATATTTTTTTAAAAAATCAAATGAATTGTTAGCAACAATTAATTTTTTATTTATAGCATTTTCAGCTATTAGTTTAAGTTCAGCATCAAATTCTGATATTTGGAGTTTTAAATTTTCATAATTATTATCGATTGTAGCTAATATTGATTTATTAGTTACATAATCTTTTAAGCCGTTTTTTATATTTTGCGCAATCATTAAACAATTAGTAGGGCTAATCCATAGTTCAGTTTCTTCATCTTTAAGTTCTAGACCTTGAGAAACATCAATAATATTTATTCTTTTATTTTTATTAATAAGATTTGCCGCTATTTGCTTTTCATTACTAAGTCCATTATAAATAAACAAATCCCCATTACTAAATTCGGTCATTTTTTTATTAGTTATAGTATAACTTTTGATATCTCTACCATCGGGGTAAATACTTTCTATCGTTGAATAATCGCCATATAATTCACTAGTAATATATTCAATAGTATGAATAGTAGTATAAATTTTGATATCTTCAAAGTTGTCTTTTTTAAGGCAACCCGTTAAACTTATTATTATAGTAAAGACAATAATAATTTTTAAAAATTTTTTCATAGATTCTCCTTTACTGGATCAAAACCATATTTACCAAAAGGTCGACATCTTAATAATCTTTTTAATCCTAACCAAAAACCTTTTCTTGATCCATACATTATTATTGCTTCTTTCATATACTGACTACAAGTCGGCGTAAAACGACAAAAGTTATGCATTTTAAGTGGGGTATTTTGGTACATATTGATTAGTTTTATTAAAAAATTACTCATTATATCACCTCTCTAATCTTACTACATTTTTAACTTTTTTTAAAGCAAAATATTATTTTAAATAATATTCTATTATGGTATAGTTAATATAGGTGAAGTATATGATTGTATTTGTAACAGGCCCCATGTTTAGTTCAAAATCAAAAAGAATTGAAGAATATTATAATGCTGCTTCTTATAATAGTAAAGATAATATTTTAGTTTTTAAACCTGAAAAAGATACTAGAGATCAAAGTTTTGTTATTCCTCGAAACGGGAAAAAAATAAAAGCTATTTTAATTAATGATTTACTTCAAATCAAGAATTATATCACAGATAAGACCACTGATATCTTTATTGATGAAGTCAATTTTTTTGAAAACTTACCTGAAAATAAAAAATTACTAACTAGTAAATTCTTTTTAGAAAGAGAAAAAAGAATTAAAAATATTATTTTACTTTTAGAATATTTAAATTATCAAAAAGGCATTAACATCTTTTTAGCGGGTTTAGATTTCAATTCCGAAAGAAAACCCTTTGGTATAGCTCCTTTTTTAATTTCAATTGCAACGACAATTGACAAATTAAATGCTCGTTGTATTAAATGTAATGCCCCAGCTACTCATACTAATTATAAAGGTATTAAAGATGTTGAAGTTATCGTAGGATCAAACGAATATGAAGCATTATGTCCTAAACATTGGTTTGAAGCTCAAATAGAAAAAGATCAAAACTTTATTGATAACATAATGAAAGGGCAAAAATGAAAGTAATAAGCATTAAACAACCCTGGGCTTCATTAATAATTAATGGTTATAAAAAATATGAATTCCGAACTTGGAAAAATAAATATCGCGGGAAGATTTTAATTCATGCTAGCAAGTCAATTGATAAAGCAGCCATGCTTAAATTTAAATCTTTAAACTTAGAATACCCTATAGGGCATATTATCGGTGAGGTAGACATTATAGATTGTATTAAAGTTGATTCAAAATTAAATAATAACTTAAAAAAAGAAAATAAAAAAATATATGAAGGGAATCATATTAATAGTTATGCCTTTAAATTAGATAATATTGTAAAATATAATAATTTAATTAAAATTAACGGTCAATTAGGATTATGGAATTATATACAGAAATAGGCATTATTAAATAAAAAAGTATTGCAAAATACCTCTTTTTATTATAGAATGTAAGAGGTTCCCATCAAAAATGGGCTTGTAGCTCAGCTGGTTAGAGCGCACGCCTGATAAGCGTGAGGTCAATGGTTCAAGTCCATTCAGGCCCACCATTTTAGATGGCCCGTTGGTGAAATGGTTAACACACATGCCTTTCACGCATGCATTTATGGGTTCAAATCCCGTACGGGTCACCAAATAATAACCAAACTCCTATAATAAAGGAGTTTTTTTCTTATTTAAAATTTTTAAATATATGTTATAATAAATTTTATGACTTAAATATTTAGGAGGGTTTAAAAATGAAAGAAAATCAAATGAAAGTTGAATTATTACCTCATACTTCTTTTTTAAAAGAAAATGGCCAATTTGATAAAGAAACAGCTATCGAATATTGTGCCAAACTTGGTGGTGAATGTTATGAAAAAGAAGGATGGACAAAATTAAAAAATGAAAGTAAAGAGAAAACGGAAAATAGAATAAATCTAACATTAAAGATGGAACATCAAACCATTTATGAACATGTTCATATTGGATTTGAAATAGTTAATATACCCAAAATATTAGCGATGGTTTTAAATAATGAAAGACAAAATACTACTAGTGAAAAATCAGCTCGATATACCCCAATAGACGCAAATATTGATCCTAATATTTCAGCTAAAGAAGGAGAATTATATAATAAATGGATGAATATATTTAGAATTATTATCAAAGATAAGTATGGTTATATTCATAATGATTCCAAAATTGAAAAATTAGCTCAAGAAAATGCCCGATATTTAGTAACTGTTTTTGCTTCAACCAGAATGATTCACACTGTCCCTTGGATTCAATTAAATCGAATCGTATCATTTATGCTAGATTTTATGAAAAAAGAAAATAAAACCGCCTTTGAAGAAAGATTATCGGAATCATTTTCTGAATTTATCAATTGCTTTGTTGAATTAAATGTTTTAGATGACAGAGCAATGTCTAATCGTAAAAAAAGAAAATTATCATTATTTAAAGATGGAAAAGTAGAAGAACATTTTGGAGATACTTATTCAACTAATTATAAAGGATCGTTAGTCCAATTAGCTCAAGCTCATCGCCACCGAACATTAAAATATAACATGTCATTTTTAGATGAAAAAGAATATTTTATTCCCCCTATTTTACTAGATAATTATGAATTAGTAGCTGAATGGTTAAATGATATCTCTTCCGTTGCTTATGCTTATCCCCAAGGGGAATTAGTATCAATTAATGAAGTTGGAGATTTAGATGCCTTTATTCAAAAAACTAAAGAAAGATTATGTTCAGCTGCTCAATTAGAAATTATGATGCAAACTAAAAATACTTTACTTAAATATAAAAATGCTTTAGAAGAAAAGAATCATCCTCGTGCAAGTGATATAGCTACGCATTCAAAAGGAGCAAGATGTACATTTCCTGATTACACTTGCATCCAAGATTGCAAATTTAAAGAAGGCAAAAGATTAGTTAGAAAAATATAATGAGAAAAAAACAAAACCTTGATATTATTAAGTTTAGAATATAAAAAAAATAATACAAAAGAGGAAATAATAAATCTCCTTACATCAATTTTTCTTTTCAAGATGTTGGTAATTTAACTATTCTTCCCAAAAGAAAACAAAAAGTCCTTTAAGGACTTTTTTTATTTTGAAACTTTTGATAAGCTTAGTTCTATTTTATCAAATATTTCTTGACCATCGGCTGTTTTGGCTTCAATAATAAAATATAAACCATTTTCTATTGTCTTTATTTTTTCTTTAGTAAAATAAGTAGTATTATGATAAGGTTCAGCAATATTATAAGCACTTATTTCGCTTAAAAGGACTTTTAATGAAAGACCTACTTCATCTTCCCCGCTTTTAACTGCTAAAGGTAATAAAGTATTATCCTTATCTAAATAATAGCCCATTTTATATTCCGTTACAATAAAATCACTTTCATGAATATATTCAATATCTGATCCTTCTAATAATTTAACATCATAATTTAAACTTATAACCCCATTTAAGATTGTAATATAATCACTTTTACCACTAAACATATATGTTTTACTACTTTTCATTAAATGGTTACATAAAGTAAGCAATATTATAATTATAATTATCAATGCTAAAATTATCGCTTTTGATGACTTCAAAAATGCGATTACTTGCTTCTTAAAATTATTCTTCTTGGGCTTTTTCATTTACTACACTCCTATTATCTAAAGTTATTTGTAACGTATCTTCAGGATTAATAATTGTACCTGGTTGAATAGATACATCTTTAACTTTGCCATATCCATCTATATTATATGATAATTTCATAATATTTACTAGAGATAATACTTCACTACTATTCCAACCAATTACATTTGGCATTACTATTTCACTTCCGTTAGTTAATAGAAAGACTTTGCTATTAGTAATAACAGCAGTTCCAATTAGAGGATATTGTTTTATAATAGTATCTCCATTACCAATTATAACAGGGGTTAATTTTAATTGATTTAATTTATTGGTAACTTCAATTACCTTTTTATTAATATGATTATCTATTTTAATTATCTTGGTGTTATCGGTATCAGTTTGCCGTTCTTCAATATTTTTATATTTGGCAATTGATTCAACTACTGATTTTACAACTTTAGATAAATCAATTGTTGAACCACCAAAATTCTTTAAAGAAACATAAATAATATATTTAGGATTATCTTTAGGAAATACCCCAGCAAATGATTTAATATTTCGATAGTTACCATCAGTATATTTACCACTTGAATCAATATATTGAGCTGTACCAGTCTTGCCGATTAATCTAACGGCATCAGTTTTATATTTTCTTCCCGTAACAGCTGGGTCTTCACCATTAACAGTTAAATCCATTAAATTAATTATTTTACTTATTGTTTCTTTACTAGCTACTTTTTTTAGTTCCGTTTTTTGACCTTTATGAATTATATTATTTGTTTTAGAATCTACTATTTTAGATATTATATACGGTTTAAGAGTTGTACCATTATTAGTTAAAGTAGTCAGAGCTTGAATTTGTTGAACAGGAGTAGTTGTTATTCCTTGACCGTAAGCTGAACTTACTAATTCAGACTCAGCTATCATTTCAATTTTACCACTGTATTCATTTGGTAATTCAATTCCGGTTGGTTTAGCAAAACCTAAACTTTCATAAAAATCAGTTAATTTATCTCGGCCTAATTTTTGGGCTAATCTTACAGCAGCTGTATTAGATGAATAAGTAAATCCTGTATCAAAAGGAATTGTCCCCCAACCGATATTATTCCAATCTTTAATAATATAATCATCTACCTTAATATTACCAGAATTATATTTTTCTTCACCGTTATATAAACCATTTTCGATAGCAGCCATGAAAGAAAATATTTTCATAGTTGAACCTGGTTCATAGGCATAGGAAGTTAAAGGATTATTATAATTTGATATTTTTAATATATTAGGATTAAAACTAGGATAAGATGCTGATCCAACTATTGCTCCCGTTTTACCATCAGCAATTGTAATTGTTCCCCACTCTAAAACTTTCTTTTCTAATTCCATCATGGCATTTTCTAAATACATTTGAATATTAGAATCAATTGTTAAATGAATGTCATATCCATCGGTCGCTGATAATAAAGTTTGGGGTGTTTTAGCAATTTGATATCCATAAGCATCTTTTTGATATATTAAACTACCATCTAAGCCTTTTAATTCTTCATTATATTTTAACTCAATTCCCATTTCGCCAATGATTTCTTCTTGATCATTTTTACGAGCATAACCAATAATATAAGAAGCAAAATCACCATAAGGATAGTCTCTTTTAACCGTCGGAATAAAATCAATGCCAGGCAACTCTAGCTTTTCAATTTGTTGTTTTTTTAATTCCGTAATTCCTCTTCCGCCTGGTCCTAATTCAACTTGAAAAACATCATTGTTTAATAAACCTAAAATATACTCAGGCGACATATTAATTAATTTACTTAATTCATCAGCTGTACGCTTTTTATCAACAACATGCTTAGGATTTGATTTATCTGTTGTTCTTTTTTCTGATAAATAAGCTATTACGGTATAAGCTCTGACATCTTGAGCTAAAACTTCTCCAACCGAATCATAAATATGTCCCCTATTTGCTCTAATTATCTTTTTAGCAGTTTGATTATTTTCGGCTAATTCTTTTAAATTCTTCCCATCGACCGTAGGGCTGACGGCAATATAAATAATTTTACCAGAAATTATCGCAAATAAAAGAACAATTGCGCCTAAAAAAAGTTTGAATATTATTCCACAATTGCTCTTTACATTCATTTTATCACCATCTATTTAATTATTACGATATTATCATTATTATAACTTAAACCAAATTCCTTTGCTATATCTTGAATGTTTGATAAACTGGCTAGTTCATTAATTTTCATAGTTATACTTTCATTAATAGTTTCTTGTTTTTCTAGCTTTTCTTTAATTTTTTCTACTTCAATATTGGTTTTAGAAAGAACACTTTTTGAAAAAACAATAATAATAGGAGTAGCTAATAATAATACCACAATCATTGTAAGCATCAGGCGGTCCATTAATTTTAATTTAGTTTTTTTAACTTTTCCCATTTTAAAGCCTTTCTATTATTCTTAATTTTGCACTTTTACTTCTTGAATTTTCTTTTACCTCATCATCACTTGGCAGAATTGGTTTTTTATTTATTAATTTAATTAAAGGTTGATATTCTTTTGGTATTTCTGGTAAACCTTTAACTAAGTCATTAACTTCACTTGCTTTTTTAAATACTTGTTTTACTATTCTATCTTCTAAGGAATGAAAACTAATAACACATATCCTTCCTTGCGGATTTAATAAACTAATAGCATCATCTAATGTTTTTTTTAAAATATTTAATTCATTATTGACTTCTATCCTAATTGCTTGAAAGATTTTTCTTTCGGGATGATTTTTTAAAAAATATTTTAAGGGTACAGAATATTTAATTATATCAACTAATTCTTTTGTAGTATTTATCACTTTATTTTCTCTTACTTTAATAATATTTTTAGCAATACTCTTAGAATATCTTTCTTCACCATAAGTAAAAAAAATATTTATTAATTCTTCTATTTTATTATTATTAATTATTTCTTTAGCATTTAGTTTATTGTTTTTATCCATTCTCATATCTAGGGGAGCATCATGCATAAAAGTAAAACCTCGACATATTTCATCAATTTGGGGACTAGAAAGCCCTAAATCAAATAAAATACCGTCGACTTTAGTAATATTTTCTTTTTTTAAAATTTCTTTAATATTACCAAAGTTGCTATATATTATTTTAAAGTTATTACTAACTTTAGCTAATCTTTTTTGACCAAAACAAATAGCATCTTCGTCTTGGTCAAAGGCGAATAGGAAACCCCTTCTTAATCGCTTTAATATTTCTTCAC
>CAZZNR010000028.1:0-8561 GCA_964655835.1 uncultured Muribaculaceae bacterium
TTGGATTAATGAAGGTTTTTAGTAAGTGCAATAAACCAGCTTGGATTTCACTGATACCATTTTATAATTTATGGGTATTATTTAAAATAGTTGGAGTGCCTTCAATATTGTCTTTGATTCCTTTTGTAAATGCTATTGTCCTTCTTTATGTTTTATTCTTATTAGGTTCAAAATTTAATAAAAGTACTTTATTTAAATTAGGTCTAGTTATCTTTACCCCAATATTTTTAATTATATTAGGTTTTGATTCTTCAGTTTTTATTGAAGCAAAAGAAGAAAAATTAAAACCTGACTTAATGGCAAAAGATCCGGCTTCAGAAGGAGTAATTAATTTAATGGAAGCTGATCCCATTAATACAATTCCTGATGTTCCTAAAATTCAAGAAGAATCTTCTATTAAAGAAATGCCTTCTTTGGAACAACAACTTGAAATACCTAAAACAGAAAGTAGCGAAAAAATAGATATACCTCAAGATGAAGTAAAACAAGATATTATAATTCCCGATGTTTTTAATATGAAATTACCAAAAAATCAAGAAGAAGAATTAATAACAAATGAAGAGGAAACAAATAATCAAGAGCCAGTAGAAGAATTACAAATAGAAGAAAATTCAATATATAAAAATAGCCATAAAACGCAAAAGTTTTGTTCACAGTGTGGTAGTCCTAACGATGTTTTAAATAAATTTTGTATATCTTGTGGTTACAATTTTGAAGCATCCAAATAACTTTATGTGTTTAAAAAATTAAAATAAATGTTATACTTAAAGTATAAATTAAGCGATGAAATCCTTGGAAAAGAAAGAGCTATGTATTAATGAAGGACACTGTTGAAGTAGGGTGGAACCGTGATAAAAAATATCACCCCTATATGGATAGTGTTTTTTTGTTTAAAGGAGGCATGTCATGAAAGTGTTTATTGGTTTATCAACAAGTATTAGAGTTAATCCTAAATATTATGAGCTAGCTAAAAATGTTGGAGCATTTTTAACTGATTTAAATTATAATTTAATATGTGGGGCAGCTGAATTAGGAATGGCTAAAATAATTGAAGATATTTTTTATCAAAAAACAGCTTTAAGTTTATTCATTCATAAAAAATATGGTGATGAAATAAAAGATAACAAGATAAATTATACTTTATGTGATAGTAATTTTGAACGTTTAAGTAAAATATATCAAGAAAGTGATCTTTATATAATTTTGCCAGGCGGAATCGGAACCTTATCAGAGTTTTTCGGAATATGGGAAGAAATTCGTGATACTAATAAAAAAATCATTCTTTTTAATCATGATTCATATTATAATGATTTAATAAAATATCTTGAAGAAAAAACAAAAGAAAATTTTATAAAAAAGGAAAATCATGAAAATTTAATAGTTGTAAAGAACTTTGAAGAATTTAAGAAAGAGGTAATAGCTTATGGAAAATAAAATAGCAATGGAAAAATTAGTTACTTATTGTAAAGAATATGGTTTTATTTATCAAGGAAGTGAAATTTATGGGGGTCTTGCTAATACATGGGATTATGGTCCTTTAGGTTCAAGATTAAAAAATAATCTTAAAGATGCTTGGCGTCAAAGGTTTATTCAAGAACGTAAAAATAGTTTTGAATTAGATCCATCTATTTTAATGCATCCTCGAGTATGGGAAGCTTCTGGTCATGTTGATTCATTTTCTGATCCTTTAATTGATTGTAAAGAATGTAAAACCCGCCATCGCGTTGATAAATTAATCGATAATTTTGATTCAACCGTTGTAGCAGATAAAATGTCATTAAAAGAAATGGTTAATTATATAAATGATCATAAAGTACCTTGCCCCAAGTGTAATAAGAGTAACTTTACTGATGTAAGAGAATTTAATTTAATGTTTGAAACATATCGCGGCGTAACGGAAAGTAATAAAAGTATTATTTATTTAAGACCCGAAAATGCTCAAGGAGAATATGTTAATTATTTAAATGTTTTAAGAACGATGAGAACTAAATTACCTTTCTCTATTGGCCAAATAGGTAAAGCTTTTCGAAATGAGATTACTCCTGGTAATTTTACTTTTCGAACTATTGAATTTGAACAAATGGAATTTCAAACTTTTTGTAAAAAAGGTCAAGATGAAGATTTATATAACTATTTTAAAGAATATGGTAAAAAGTTCTATATGGATTTAGGAATTCCGGAAAATAAATTAAAGTATCATAATCATGATAAACTGGCCCATTATGCTAAAGCTGCTTGCGATATATTTTATGAATTCCCTTGGGGATTTGATGAGATAAATGGTACTCATAATCGCAGTGATTATGATTTAAAAAGACATCAAGAATATAGTGGGATTTCTCATGAATATTTAGATCCTGAAACAAATGAAAAATATGTTCCCTATATAATTGAGAGTACTTATGGAGTAGACCGGAGTATATTAGCTCTTCTTCATAATGCTTATGAAGAAGAAATGATTGATAAAGAAAATAGATTAGTATTACATTTACACCCTTTTTTAGCGCCTTATAAATTAGGAATATTACCGTTAATTAAAAAACAACATAGTAAGAAAGCTAATGAAATATATGATACTTTATCTAAATATTTTATGTGTAATTATGATGAGTCGGGATCTATAGGAAAAAGATATCGTCGTAATGATGCTATTGGTACCCCTTATTGTTTAACAGTTGATGATGAAACTATAAATAATAATACTGTTACCATTAGAAATCGAGATACAATGGAACAAATAGTATTAAATATAGATGAAATTAAATCATATATTGAAGAAAGAATCAAGTTTAAAAAAATATAATTAGTATATTAAGATTATAGAAAGAGTGAAGTTCAATTGAGTGTTAAAAATGATAAATTAGCTATTTTAATTATAACTTTAATATTATTTGCCATTTCTTTAATTGGTATTTTTCTCTTTTATTTTACATCTAATTATAAAAATAATAATAATAAAAACATATCTAGATTAGTAGATTTTACTGATTGTCAAAATAATGATAATTTAACGAAATGTGCTGATGAAAAATATATTGATAATAAAAAAATAGTAATTCGCTATGAAAAGATGAAGATATCATTTGCTGGTGAAAAACCAATTGGTGCTGCTTTATATATTAATGATAAAGAGATAATATCACCGGATAAAGGAATATTTAGAATTGGGAATTTGGTTTATATAACTAAACATAATGTATTATTATCAACTTATGAACCGGATATTAAAAATATAAAAGTTTATATATATGATTTTCATGGAAATAAATTAAGGGAAATATATCAATTAGATAAAGAAAAAGAAATACTTGTTAATTCCTACCGATTTGATAATAATAAAATTATTTTAACGGGGAATAAGTATATTTTATCTAAATCAGTAGTCCTTGTTCGCCAAAATGATACTAAGTATGTTATTAAAAATGCTGATTTGTGCCAAGAATATAAAGGTAGTAATAATTTAAATGGTAGTGATTTATATCAAGTTGATTATGAATTGGAGTATATATCATATAATAAGCTTGGGAAGCTAAAAATAATTCCTGGTACTCAGCAAACATTGGTTGAATATTTAAAAAGTGCCGGTTGTGAATTTTAATATATTAACATTTAGAGAATAATATTTGACTTAATTATCATTTAATGTTATTATATTTCCCTTAAAAAGAAAGGGATAATATTATGTATTTTCGTTATTTAGAATATTTAAAATCTTATAATCCTGAAGTGGCAGTTACTGAAAATGGTGTAAAAAAAAGAAAAAAAGCTTTTCCAATATTAAAGCAAGCTTTACCCTTGTTTAATCCATATAAATTAACAATAGTTAGAAAAACCCCAGCACCTAAAGATTGCCCTATAATATATACCCCAACGCATGGTTTTAAAGATGATTTATTAAATACTCTTATTATAATAGATGATCATGCTTACACTTTGTTTGGAAGCCTTGATCAATTCTACAAAACCATAGATGGACCTTTAGCTCATTTATTTGGAGTAGTTATTGTAGATCGAGACGATCCTAAAAGTAGAGCTGTTTCTATACCAAAAATGGAGCGAGCAATGAACTTTGGAACAAATGGTTTAATTTTTCCGGAAGGGGCTTGGAACTTAACTGATAATGAATTAGTAATGAAATTATATCCTGGGTTTTATAAATTAGCCAAAGCAACTAATGCTAAGATAGTACCGGTAGCTACCCATATAGTTGAAAAAAAATGTTATGGGATTCAAGATGAAGCGATTGATATCCTTCAATATGATGAACAAGAAGCAAGAATAGTATTACGAGATAAACTTGCAACTTTAAAAAGAGAATTAATTGAGAATTATTCTGATTATAGTAATATACCCCGTAAAGAATTAGAAAAAGAAAAAACTTTAAAGGAAGACTGGGAAGAGAATAAAGTCTTTTTAAAAAGCCAACCTAAATATTTCATTGAAGAAAAAGAGAAAAATTATCCTTATGTTGATAAAAGTATCGTTACTGAAGAACAAGTATTCTCGGTATTAAAAAATGTCGAATTAACAAGACAAAATGCTCACGTTTTAGCTAAAAGCAATAAAAATAAATAACTTGAAGAAGTTATTTTTTTATTGTATATTTATTACAGATAGTAGGCCTATCTAAATAGTAAGGAAATGATTTATGCAAGGATATTTATTACCTGTATGTTCAATATTTTTTTCACTGCTTTTGTTAGTTGTTTATTTTTCTAAAAAAAGATTAGATTTAAAAGAAAATAAAATATTTTCGATAATGTTAATAGTGTCATTAATTGATAGTGTTTTAGTAACTATTTTACAATTAAGAGGGTTTTATCTAAGTGATACTTCAATTGGAATATTAAATAAACTAGATTTTATACAATTAATTGTTTTTAATACATGTTTCTTTTTATATACTTTTTTGATAACCATTGATAAAAATGGAGAAATTAAAAAAATGAAAATAATCTTTAATTCTTCTATTATTATTACTATTATTGCTATAATAGTAATGTTGTTTTTAGATGTAAATACGATGATTATAAGCGCAGATAAAATGACAGTATCAGGTTCTAGTGTTTATGCTGTTATTATTACTGGTGGAATATTTATTTTTTCGGCAGTTATTGTAACTTTATTAAATTTTAAAAAAATAAGTTCCAAGCATATTCCTATGTTTGTTTATATTGCATTAGTATTTATTTTAATAAATATTTATATTATAAATCCCTACTTTATAGTTATTTCAATTGCCATAACGTTTATTAATTATGTAATGTATTTTACAATTGAAAATCCTGATATAAAGATGCTAAATGATGTAATATTAAATAAAGAACAAGCTGAAAAAGCAAATCGAGCTAAAAGTGAGTTTATTACCAGTATGTCACATGAAATAAGAACTCCTTTAAATGCTATTATTGCTTTTAGTGAAGAAATTAAAAAAGAAGAAAATTTAGAAGAAGCTAAAGAAGATGCTGATCAAGTAATAAAATCTAGTTTAGTATTACTAGAAACAATAGGAGGTATCTTAGATATCTCTAAAATCGAATCAGGAAGTGTTGAAATCAATAATTCGGTTTATGATCCAAAAGATTTATTTGAAACTGTAAGTAATCTGATAAGAGTTAAAACCAAAGAAAAGAATTTAGATTTTAAGATAAAATTACCGGAAGATTTACCAAATCGATTATATGGAGATAAAACTAATATTCAAAAGATATTAATGAATTTATTATCAAATGCTTATAAATACACCGATCAAGGAGAAGTAGTATTTAATGTGTCATGTATTAATCAAAAAGGAATATGTAAATTAATAATGGCGGTTGAAGATACCGGAAGAGGAATTAAACCAGAAAATATTGACAAATTATTTATAAAATTTAACCGCTTAGAAGAGTATCGAAATTCGACTTTAGAAGGAACCGGTCTAGGTTTGGCCATAACAAAAAAATTAGTTGAACTAATGAATGGAAAAATAACTGTTCAAAGTATTTATGGAAGTGGCTCAAAATTTACGGTCATTTTAAATCAAGAAATAAGAAACGATCATCATCAAGTAGCAGTTGAAAAAAACATTATAAGGGAAAATGATATTAATATAAATTATGCTAATTATCATGATAAAAAAGTATTAGTAATTGATGATAATAATATAAATTTAAAAGTAGCTGAAAAATTATTAAATAAATATAATATAAATATTGAATTATCCCCAAGTGCCGAAGATACTATTGATAAAATAAATAACAGTAAAAAGTATGATTTGTTATTACTTGATATTGAAATGCCGGTAACTGATGGCATTGAATTATTAAAGATTTTAAAAGAAAAAGAATACAATAAACCAATAATAGCATTAACAGCAAATGCTACTAGTGGGGACCGTGAAAAATATTTAAAACTAGGTTTTGATGAATATATAGCTAAACCAATCAATCGAAATGAACTAGATCGCATCCTAAATTTATTTTTAAAAACATCAAATGAAGAAACAACTTCAAAAAGTGAAGAAGTAACCTCTAAAACTGAAGAAATAGCTCCTAATAATTTATCATATTTAAAAGCAAAAGGTGCTAATATAGATAAAGCGGTCGAAACATTAGGTGATTTAGATATGTATAATGAAACACTAAAGATAGTTTATGAAAGCACTCCCGAAAGAATGAAAAGATTAGCAAAATATAAAGATAATCAAGATATGAAAAGTTATAGTATTGAAGTACATGCTTTAAAAAGCGATTTAAAATATATTGGTTTTTTTGAATTATCCAATATACCATTTAAGCATGAAATAGAAAGTAAAAACAATAATATTACGTATATCAATAAAAACTTTAATGAATTAGAAACAAAAATAAATGAACTTATGGTTATCTGCAAAGAATATTTAAATAAATAAAAAAAGTATTTATTAAAGCCTTTTTTTATGCTAAGATATAAGTAGTTTAATATAAGGAGGCTTTAATATGGCATTTAAAAATATTAAAAATGCATTATTCGGAAATGATGATGTATTAGATTCAGCTGGATCAGAAGATGAATTTTATTTAATGAGTGAAAAAACTTATAAAGAAGAGGAAGACAAAAACGGTAGTAAAATGATTCTGGTTGAACCAAGAGCATATTCAGAAAGTCAAACAATAGCTGATCACTTAAAAAAGAGGAATTGTGTTGTTGTTAATTTAAAAAGAGTTACATCTGATCAAGCTAAAAGAATAATTGATTTTTTAACGGGAACTATATATGCAATCGGAGGCGATATGCAAAAATTAGGTGGCGGTATTTATTTATGTACTCCTAAAAATGTTAGTGTCCAAGGTAAAATGACAGAAGCAGATGATATAAAAACCAAAGTTAAAATTGAAGATGAAATAGAATTTTAGAATAAAAATCTCTTAGAGGTGAGATAATGGAAAAATTTAGTACGGGTATAACCGGTTACAGGAAAGAAGAAGTTAATAAATTTGTAAGTGATGTAATAAAACAAGTTGAAGTTATGATTGAAGATTTAAAAAGAAAAGATAATCAAATATCAGAACTTAAAAATAGTTTAGAACATTATAAAAATATGGAAAATACTTTTAACAGAGCTATTCTTGTTGCTGAAGATGCCTCAAATCAAATAAAAAGAATTGCTCGGGATGAAAGTGCTTCAATAATTGATGAAGCGAAAAAAAATGCATCTCGTATTGTTAATGATGCTTTAATCCAATCCGAAAAAACTCAAAATGAAACATTACAATTAAAACGAAATGTTATAGCCTTTAAGAGAAGATTAAGAACTATTATTGAATCGCAACTAGATTTAGTAGATGATATTGAACACTTAGATTTATAATCTAAGTGTTTTTATATTTTTTTATTTTTAATAAATTCTCTTAATACTTTGGTAACTGCTCTTTTTTCTATTCGAGAAACATAACTTCTTGAAATTCCTAACTTTTTAGCTATTTCTTTTTGGGTAGTTTCTTTATTATTAAAAAGGCCATATCTTTTAATAATAATATCTTTTTCTCTTTTAGTTAAAATATTTAAATAAGTATATAATAATTCAATATTTTGTTTTTTATTTAGTTCATCGATAATATCAAAATTATCACTTTTTAAAACATCAATTAAATTGATATCATTGCCATCTTTATCTAGCCCAATAGAATCATTTAAACTAATATTATTAATATGTTTTTTATTACTGCGATAGTGCATTAATATTTCATTTTCAATACACCTGGCTGTATAGGTAGTAATCTTAGTGTTTTTAGATGGTTTGTAAGAATCAATTCCTTTAACTAAACCAATCGTTCCAATACTAATTAAATCATCAGTATCATATTCTTTACTTTCATACTTTTTAACAATATGAGCTACTAATCTTAAATTATGTTCAATTAATTTATTGCGAGCTTCTTTATCTCCTAATAACATTTTATCAATACATATCTCTTCTTCTTCTTTTGGTAAAGGATCAGGAAAAACATTTATTGAGTAGGCCCCCGTAAAAAAGGTTAAACTTTTTAAAATAGAAATTAAATAAAACAACATATTATCACCAATAAATTATATGAAAG
>CAZZNR010000029.1:0-8500 GCA_964655835.1 uncultured Muribaculaceae bacterium
TCAAGCTGAATTAGAAACAAAACAAATAGATTCGACTTTTAATTATCTAAAATTTAAAACGATTGATAATAAAGAATTTAGTATAGCAACAACAAGACCAGAATTGTTACCAGCAATAGTAGCAGTATTTGTAAATCCAAATGATGAAAAGAATAATCATTTAATTGGTAATACCGCTTTAATACCAATTGTTAAGGAAGAAGTTCCCATTTTGGCTGATAGTTTAGTTGATAAAGATAAAGGAACAGGCATTGTTATGTGTTGTACTTTTGGCGATCAAACTGATATTTTATGGTGGAATAAATATAAATTACCTTTAAAACATATTTTAACTTTTGATGGTAGAATAAAAGAAGACATTCCGCGATATGGTAACTTAAAAGTTAAAGAAGCTAGAGAAAAAATAATTGAAGATTTAACTAAAGAAGGTTTTTTAATAAAATCAGTTCCTTTAACCCATGAAGTTCAGACTCATGAAAGATGTTCTAAAGAAGTAGAATATTCAATTATGGATCAGTGGTTTATTGATTTAATGAATCATAAAGCCGACTTCTTAAAAAAAGGTGATGAAATATCTTGGTATCCTAAACATATGAAAAATAGATATACCGAATGGATAAATAATTTAGCTTGGGATTGGTGCATCTCTCGTCAAAGATATTTTGGTGTTCCTTTTCCAGTATGGTACTGTGAAAAATGTCATCATATTATGTATGCTAAAGAAGAAGATTTACCAATAAATCCTTTACTAGATAAACCAAAAGAAACTTGCCCTAAATGTGGTAATGATAAATTTAGTCCTGATAAAGATGTAATGGATACCTGGGCTACATCATCTGTAACACCACTTATTAATATGAAATATAAAACTAAAGATAATTATGAAGATATTTTAAAACCAATGAGTTTAAGACAAAATGGTAGTGATATAATTAGAACTTGGGATTTTTATACCATTGTAAAAAGCTTTTATCATTTTAATCAAATACCTTGGCAAGATGTTATGGTAAATGGCTTTGCTATGGCCGGGAAAGGTGAAAAGGTTAGTAAAAGTAAAAATAATGCTAAAGTTCAACCGCAAAATTTAATTGAAGAATATTCTGCTGATGTTTTAAGATACTGGACCGCATCAGGAAAATTAGGAGTAGATATTAATTTTAGCGAAGAAACTTTATTAAGAGGTAAAAAATTAATTAATAAAATATTTAATGCGGCTAAACTTATTGAAATCCATTTAGAAGATTATCAAGATAAAGAATTTAGTGATTTTGAATATTTTGATAAATGGATATTGGGATTAAACCAAGATATGGAAATTCAATTTATTAAATATTTAGATAAATACGAATTTGGATTAGCTTTAAATACCTTAGAAAAATTTTTTTGGAACTTTTGTGATAATTATTTAGAAATAGTTAAACATCGTTTATATCGTCCGGAAGAATTTGGCGATAAAGCTCGTTATAGTGGTCAAAAAACTTTATATATTATTTTATATAAATTATTACAAAAATTTAGTATTTATTTTCCTTTTGTTACGGAAGAAATTTTTCAAGAATTATATAAGAATAATCAATCTATTCATACTACTGAGATTAAATTTACTAATTATGAATTTACGAAAGAAATTAAAAATGGTAATTTGTTATTAGAAATTATAAGTCAAGCAAGAGGAATAAAAACCGATAATAATGTTTCCTTAAAAACGGAAATAAAGAAAATGTCTTTAGGACTTGCCAGTGATTTAAATGATGATTTAAATTTAGCAATTAAAGACTTTAAAGCAACTTTATTTATTAAAGATTTAGATATTAAAATGATTAAAGAAGATTATGAAGTTTATAATATTACTTTAAATAAAGATTAAGGAATTATAAATGCTAAAAAAATTTAAAACAAATTATAATTTAAAAAAAAAGACTACTTATCAAATTAATTCCAAGTGTAAATATTTTATTGTTATCGATAATATTACGAGTTTAAAAGAAACAATTCTATTTTTAAATAAAAATAAAATAAAATATTTTATTATTGGTAATGGTTCTAATATTATTTTACCTTCTTTTTATGATGGAGCGGTAATTAAATTAAATTTAAATCAAATAAAATATAATAATAATAATATTGTTGAGGTAGAATCATCTTATATGTTAAATAAATTAGCTTATGAAACAGCTTTAAAAGGTTTAAAAGGTTTAGAGTGGGCTAGTGGGATACCAGGAACAATAGGCGGATCAACTATCAATAATGCTGGTTGTTATGGTAGTGAAATGTTTGATAATATAATTAAAATTGAAGTTTTAAAAGATAATAAGATTATTACTTTAAATAAAAAAGATATTAGCTATTTCTACCGTCATACTTCTTTAAAAAATGATAATATTATTATTTTAAAAGTATATTTTAAATTAGTAAAAGATAATAAAGCTCAATTATTATCATTAATTAATGAAAGAACGAAAAAAAGAATAATAGCTCAACCTTTAGAATATCCTTCAGCTGGTAGTGTTTTTAGAAATCCCGAAGGAGATTCAGCTGGTAGATTAATTGATGAAGCTGGCTTAAAAGGGAAAATGATTGGGGGCGCTAAAATAAGCGAAAGGCATGCTAACTTTATCATTAATCATAATGATGCTAGTAGTGAAGATATAATTAATTTAATAAATCTTATCATAGATACCATTTATTCAAAATATAAAATTAATTTAATTTTAGAACAAGAAATAATTAATTAATTAAAAATTATTGAGCATAATATTAATATTATTAAAAAAAAAAATATATTAAAAATTTTTATTTTTTAATTTTTAAAATAAATAAAATTTGGTATTATAAAGATAGTAGAAAAGGTGTTGGCAAAAACACTATGATTAATTAAAAGGAAGGAGATATATAATACTAGCTATTATATAAAGCATAATATGAGCAAAACTAATAGAATAATTTTAATTATAGTAATATCAATAATTACTATTATAGTGGGAATCTTTTTGGGTTATTTATTGTTCCAAGCAGTTAATCCAGGTGTTTAAGACTAAATCTTGATAGTAAGTTTAGGAGTTTTTTATGAGTAAAACAAATCGAACTTTATTAGCAATATTTGTTGCAGCACTTACTATGGTCATTGGGATTATTTTAGGATATTTATTATATATAGTAGTAATGACATAAAGTTATTTAATAATAACTTTTTTTATTTAGAGGAAAAATTATTCTTTTATATAATAATAAGATTAGATACATAATTTGACATAATATATAATAATTAAATAGTAATATAAATATGGTGATAAAATGAAAAGAATTTTACCTTATTTATTTTCTATATTATTAGGTGGAGTATTTGGTTTTATATTGTTTGAAAAGGCTAATTTTGATTTAAAAAAAGTATTTGCAAATAATATCGATGCTACGGCTTTTCAATTAGGTGTTTTTAATAATGAAGAAAGTGCCTTAGTAATGCAAAAGAAATTTAAAGATTCAATTATTTTTCTAGATGATGATGTCTTTAGGGTCTATTATAGTATTTTATCTAACGATATCGTTATTACCAAAATGGAAAAGTATCTAATGAATCAAAAAATAAATTATTATTTAAAAGATATAACTATAACTGATAAAAACTTAATTAAAGCTTTAAATGAATATGAAGGAGCTATGATTGAAGGATCTAATGATGTTTTAGTAAGTGTAAATGGTCTTATTATGTCTAGTTATAAAGGAGATAGTATATGAAAATAGCCGATTTGCCTAATAGTGAAAAACCGCGAGAAAGATTATTAAAATATGGAGCTTCATATTTAAGTAATGAAGATTTAATAGCAATTATATTACGAAATGGGGTAAAAGACCAAAATGTAAAAATCTTAAGTAGTCAAGTTCTTACTAAGATAAAGTCAATTGATAAATTATCTGATTTATCAATTAGCCAGTTAAGTCAAATAAAAGGCATTGGAAAAATTAAAGCAATAACTTTACTTGCTGCTATTGAACTAGGTAAAAGAGTGGCAAATCAAGATATAAATGAAGGCATATTAATTAATAATACTGATTTAGTTCATAAATATTTTTCACCTTTAATTGGAAATAAGAAACAAGAAGAAGTATTAGTAATTTTACTAAATCATAAAAAAAGATTATTAGCTTATCAAATAATGTATAAAGGTACTAATTCTTCTTCTTTGGTTTCAGCTAAAGAAATGTTTAATTATGCTATTAAAGAAAATGCTGATGCGATAATTATAATGCATAATCATCCTTCAAAAATGATTGAACCTTCCAAAGAAGATTATGATTTAACTAATACCTTAATCGAAACTGGTAAGATAATTGGAATACCTTTGCTAGATCATTTAATTACTAATGGTAAAGAATATTATAGTTTTTTTAATGAGATGGTTCATGAAAAGTAATTATTTAATTTATTTATTTCTTATTATCAGTATCTTATTTCGTGAGCCGATTATTAATGGTCTTAATAACATAACTAGTAATTTTTTTTTAACTGATAATAATTTAGAAATAAAAGTTTTAGAAAAAAAAAATAATATCTTATTAGAGGAGTATAATAGTTTATTAAATTTTAAGAATAATATTAATCTAAGTAATAATTATATAATTAGCAATATTATCAAAAATAAATATGGCTTTGGTAATTATATTATTAGCGGTAGCAATTATTCAGTTGAAGATGAAGTTATAAACCAAGATGGTTTAATTGGAATAATATCTAAAATTAATAATAATAATTCAGAAGTAACTAAAATTTATGATACTAATTTAGTCGTAAAAATTAATGATGAAACTGGTAAAATAGCAGCAAAAGATTCAAAAAATAATTTAATTATCAAAGAAATATCCAATTATAATGATATTAGTATTAATGATTTAGTTTATAGTACCAATAATACCTATATAGGTAAAATAATAAAAATAAAATATGATGTAATTGATAATTATTTAACTGTTAAAACTATTAATTTAGATAATATCAAATATGTTGCTGTTTTGAGTGGTTAATATGATATTAGATTTTTTAATAATTAATACAACTAGTATATATATTGCTTCTATATTATTAAGTATTTTATATTTAAATGATAAATTTTTATATTTAATTTTAATTATTGATATTATAATTAATGGCTTTCCTATTATAACAATAATTATTATGATATTATTTAGATTTAAAGAAATTATTTTTAGAACTATTAATCAAAATACTTTGACTTTGATGCTTTTATTAACCAGTTATTATTTTATTTTTGGAATTATTATTTATGGTATCTATAATGAATTTAATATGTTTATTATTAATTATCTATTTAAGTTTTTAGTTATTAATTTAATTATTTATTATGTTGGAATTAAATACTTCACTAGTAAATATAATTAACAAGGAGAACTTATGAAACAAAAAAAATATGTTAAATCATTATTTATTAGAGTATTAGTTTCGATAATATTATTTTTATCTATTTCTATATTTGTAAATTACAGTGATAAAAATTTATTATTATTTAAAAAAAACATTTACGATAATACCTTGAATTTTAGTAAAATCAATAAAATATATAATAAATATTTCGGAGAAGTATTACCTGAAACTGATTTAAATATGGTTTCTAAAGATGAACTTCAATATAAAGAAGCAACTGCTTATCAAGATGGCGTTTTACTAACTGAAGTTAATAATATTTCCTTATTTAAAAGTGGTATAGTGGTATATATAGGAGAAAAAGAACATTACGGTAATACCATAATTGTTCAAGGAATGGACGGGATCGATTATTGGTATGGGAATGTAACTGATGTTAATGTGAAATTATATGACTATATTGAATCTGATACCGTAATAGCCAATGTTAAAGAAGGAAATTTATATTTAGTATTTATGAAAAATGGTGAAGTATTAAATTTTGAAGAATTTATTTAAAGTTCATCCTATTACTTATTTAATTATATTAAGTGTGTTACTAACGGGTTATTTTAATTATTTTTTAATTATTAGTTTAATATTAATTATTCATGATTTAGGGCATATCATAATGTTTAAAATATTTAAATATCAAATCCAGCAAATAATGATATTACCTTTTGGGGCTATAATTAAAACTAATATTAATTTAACTAGTAAAACCGAAAAAATCTTTTTAATTAGCTTAGCCAGAATATTATTTCAAATTTTATTATATCCGGTAATGTTTATTTTAAATAATATTTTTCTTAATGATACTAGTTATCATATTTTTTTAGAATTTAATAAAATAATTATCTTGTTTAATTTATTACCAATTATTCCTTTAGATGGTTCAAAAATTCTATTATGTTTGTTAGAACCTTTTATTAGTTATAAAAAAGCTTTGAAAATAACTAATACTAGTAGTGTAATTTCTATTATCGGATTAATTCTTTATCTTACTTTTTATGGTTTAAACTGCCTAGTTATAATTGCTTTTTTATTATATAAAACCATTGAAACAATTAAGAATCATAGATATATTTTTAATAAATTTTTACTAGAAAGAACTTTAATTAATCATAAATATAAAAAAGTTATATATATTAATAATCTTAATAATATTTTTAAAAATAAATTTAATTTTATTAATCATCAAAATGAGACTAAAATATTAAAAAGCCTTTATTTACCTTAATTATTGACTTTAATTAATTTATTTGGTATTATTTGTTTGTTTGTAATTAATTTATAAACCGCACTAAAAAGGTAAAAGCAGAGTAATCTCACCTTAAAGGCGAGTCTTCAAAGAAAAGGAGGAAAAATAATTAATGAAAGCAGTTTTTAAAACCGGAGGAAAACAATATTATGTTTCGGTAGGCGATGAGCTTTATGTTGAAAAAATAAACTCAGAAGATGGTAAAATAATTGAATTTTCTGAAGTATTATCAGTAGGCGATAAAACTGGTACCCCATTTGTTAAAGGGGCTAAAGTAAAATGCGAAGTTGTAAAATCAGGTAAGGCTAAAAAAATCATTATTTTCAAATATAATGCTAAAAAGAAATATCGCCTTAAACAAGGTCATCGTCAACCATATACTAAATTAATTGTTAAAGAAATTATTGGTTAAAATGATAAAAATAAAAGTACTAAAAGATACCATTATTATCAAGGGACATGCTAATTTTGCTAATTATGGTAAAGATATTGTCTGTGCTAGTATATCTGCTATGGTAGCAACTAGTATTAATGATATGTATGTTGTAAATAAAGATTCATTTATTTATACTGATGATGGTAATGAGTTGATAATCAAAATTACTAAAAGTGATTCATTAATAATAAAATTATTTAATAATTTAATTGAATTACTTAAAAATTTAGAAAAAGATTATCCTAAAAATATAATAATTGAGAGTGAGGAATAATTAATGTTGTTTTTAAAATTAGATATTCAACGTTTTGCTCAAAAGAAAGGTCAATCTTCAACTAAAAATAATAGAGACTCAGTTGGACGTAGATTAGGTGCTAAATTATCAGATGGACAATTAGCAACAGCGGGAGCTATTATTTATCGTCAAAGAGGAACAAAGATTTATCCTGGAGAAAATGTTGGATTAGGAAAAGATCATACTTTATATGCTAAAATAGAAGGCACTGTAAAATATGAAAGACTAGGAAGAAATAAGAAAAAAGTAAGCGTATATTCAAAATAAGCTTACTTTTTTTATGATAAAAGTTTTCATTTCTTGACATATAAGATATTGAAAGGTAAACTATATATAGTGGAGGGCTTATTTATGGAAAAACTAAAAAATATAAAAAAAAGTTATTTAATAGCATTTATTGTCGGTATTGCGGCAATATTAGTAGGAACTAGTTATGCCGTAATTTATCAATTGTATATAAAAGGAACTGATATAGGAATTGGGGGAACTTCATCATCTTTTTTTGAAGGAATGCAAGGTTTATCTGCTCCAGTTAAAATGATGATGTTTTCAGTACCTGATACTGCTATGCAACTAAAGTTAGAAACTACTGGTTATATTAATGCCAGTAATATTGTTTTAATAAAAGAAAGTGATGTAGCTGATAAAGCTCAAAAAGGGAGATTTCGGATTACTAATGAAGAATATAGTGATACTTTAGCGTATTCTATTACGCTTAGTAAATTAAGTATTTCGCCTAATTTACAAGTAGAAGATTTTAAATGGCAATTATACGACTATAATAACCAAGTAATAGTTAATAGTGGTACATTTAATAATGTTAGTACTTCAAGTCTAGAATTATTAACTTATCAAGATATTGCTCCTCGAACAGCCCATCAGTATGAATTAAGACTTTGGATTCAAGAAAATGAATTAGATCAAACTAATTTAATGAATGGATCTTTTTCCGGAAAAATAAAAATATCTGCTTTTGAATCAAAAGGAGAAATAAAATAAAAAGTAAGAATACTTATGAACTGATAAAGTAAGAATACTTACTTTTTTTTCTATATAATTTTAATTAATAATGCTATAATAAATATCATAAGG
>CAZZNR010000030.1:0-8214 GCA_964655835.1 uncultured Muribaculaceae bacterium
TTTTGAATTTCTTTTAAAATATATTCTTGAGTAGTAATAGGATCAGTAACAGCAAGTAATTCTTTAGGAGATATTGCTCCTTCAGTTAATTTATCACCAGCATTTACCGTTTCACCAATTTCTACTCTGACTTTAGCTCCATAGTTAGAAAGATGTTCAATTACCGATACATCATTAGCAACGATGATTTTATGTTTGCCATTGATTTCTTCAATTGATTCTACTTTACCAGTAATCTCACTTATAGTAGCTTTTCCTTTAGGAATTCGAGCTTCAAAGATTTCTTCAACTCTTGGTAACCCTTGAGTAATATCTTCAGCATTAGCAACCCCACCTTGGTGGAATGTTCTCATAGTTAATTGGGTTCCTGGTTCACCGATAGATTGAGCCGCCATTATACCAACAGCTTCTCCAGTTTCAACTAGAACACCAGTTGCTAAATTAGCCCCATAACATTTTTGACATAATCCTTTTTCCGATTTACAAGTTAAAACACTTCTTATTTCTACTTGTTTAACATTAGCTTTTTCGATTTTAGATAAAATTTGTTCCGTAATTAATTCATTTTTATCTAATATCATTTCTTTTGTTTCAGAATCAATAATTTTTTTAGCAGTATATCTTCCTAAAATTCTTTCTGATAAAGATTCAATTAAACCATCTTTTTCATCAACAAAATCAGATACGGTAAGACCAGCAATTGAACCGCAATCATTTTCAATTATTAAGATATCTTGAACAACATCTACTAATCTTCTGGTTAAATAACCTGAATCAGCCGTTCTTAAAGCCGTATC
The DNA here is from genome assembly GCA_964655835.1 of uncultured Muribaculaceae bacterium. GTDB lineage: Bacteria > Bacillota_I > Bacilli_A > RF39 > UBA660 > DUUS01. The sequence goes on from CAZZNR010000030.1 coordinate 798, forward strand.
AGCTGATCCTTTCCGAGCTCCATGGGTCGATAAGAAAAAATCATTAACTGATAACCCTTCTCGAAATGAAGTTGTGATTGGTATTTCCACAGCCTCACCATTTGGTTTAGCCATTAAGCCACGCATACCAGCCATTTGAGAAAATTGGTTAATAGAACCTCTAGCCCCCGAATTCATCATAATAAATATTGGATTAGTATGGTTATTTTCAATAATCTTTTTTAATTCTTTTTTTACTTCATCCCCAACACTATTCCATACTTCACAAACAGAGGTAAATCTTTCTTCTTCAGTAATTAAACCTCTTGAAAATTGTTTATTTATTTTATCTACTTTTTCACGACCGATTTCAATAAATTCTTCTTTATTAGTTAATGTTACAATATCTGATAAACTAAATGTTATACCAGCAATAGTTGAATATTTAAATCCTAAATGTTTTAATTTATCAAGCATTATACTAGTTTCGGTTGTTTTATATCTTTTAAATATTTGAGCAATAATATTTTGCAAATTTTTCTTAGCAAAAGGCTGAACTTCATCTAATTTAGCAATTTCTTCAGGAATGTTTACTCCTTGATCTAAGAAATATTTAAAAGGTGTTATCCCTTCAATATTTTCTTTAGTTGCTTCATTAATATATTGATATGTATCAGGTAGTATTTCATTAAATATTAATTTACCAACGGTTGTTACTAAATATTTATTCTTTACCTCATCCATAAATATTTTATATTTAAAAGAATTTACAGGAAGAGCTATTCTTGTATGAAGATCAATTTCTTTTCTTTCATAAGCCATAATAGCTTCATTAGAATCTTTATATACTTTACCTTCTTTTTCGGAACCGGCATCTTCAGTAGTTAAATAATAGTTTCCTAATACCATATCTTGAGAAGGAGTTACAATTGGTTTACCATCAGATGGTTTTAAAATATTATTAGCTCCTAACATCAAAATCCGAGCTTCAGCTTTTGCTTCTTCTGATAATGGAACATGAACAGCCATTTGATCACCATCAAAGTCAGCATTAAATGCTGCACAAACTAGAGGGTGTAATCTAATAGCTTTACCGCCAATTAATTTTGGTTCAAAAGCTTGAATACCTAAACGGTGAAGAGTCGGAGCTCGGTTAAGTAATACCGGATGTTCCGTAATTACATCTTCTACAATATCCCACACAATATCATCGCGATTATCAATTAATTTCTTAGCCCCTTTAATATTATGAGCTAATTCTCTTGTTACTAAACCATGAATAACATGAGGTTTAAATAACTCTAAAGCCATTTCTTTAGGAATACCACATTGATACATTTTTAAGTTTGGTCCAACGACAATAACGGAGCGACCAGAATAATCAACTCTTTTTCCTAATAAATTTTGTCTAAATCTTCCTTGTTTACCTTTAAGCATATTTGATAAAGATTTTAAAGGGCGATTTCCGGCTGCAGTTATACTTCTTCCTCTTCGACCATTATCGAATAAAGTATCAACAGCTTCTTGAAGCATTCTTTTTTCATTTTGAACAATAATTGAAGGTGCTCCTAATTCTAATAATTTTTTTAAGCGATTATTACGATTAATAATGCGACGATATAAGTCATTTAAATCAGAAGTGGCAAATCTTCCCCCATCTAATTGAATCATTGGTCTTAATTCGGGAGGAATAACCGGAACAGCATCAAGAATCATCCATTCTGGTTTATTACCTGATTCTTGAAAGGCTGTTAAACAATCTAATCTTTTAACTAAACGAATTCTTTTTTGACCAGTTGCATCTTGAAGTTCAATTCTTAATTTTTCTATTTCACTATCAATTTCAACTTGTTGTAATAATTTTTTAATGGCTTCAGCACCCATGCCAACTTCAAAGGTATTACCATATTTTTCATAATAACTACGATATTCTTTATCTGATAAGGTTTGCTTCTTTTCTAAAGGAGCATTACCTGGTTCAATAACCACATAAGAAACAAAGTATAATACTTCTTCTAAATCTCTCGGTGACATATCTAAAGTAAGCCCCATTTTAGATGGAACTCCTTTAAAAAACCAAATATGTGAACAAGGTGATGCAAGTTCAATGTGCCCCATTCTTTCACGACGCACTTTCGAACGAGTTACTTCTACGCCACATCGATCGCAAACCACATTTTTATATCTTAAACGTTTATATTTACCACAAGAACATTCATAATCTTTAGACGGGCCAAAGATCTTTTCACAAAATAAGCCATCTCTTTCTGGTTTTAATGTTCGATAATTAATCGTTTCAGGTTTTTTAATTTCACCATAACTCCAAGAACGAATCTTTTCAGGAGATGCAATTGAAATTCTAATTCCTTTAAAATTATTTACATCTAACATTATTCATCCCCCTTACTTAAGTCTTCTTCTTCAAAATTATCTATTTCTTCGTTAATATCCGATTCATCTTCTAAGTTTGCTTCATCTTCTAAGCCTGTTTCATCTTCTACTGATTCATTACTTAAGTTGATTTGACCTGAAGTTAAATCTATTTCATCAATTGATATCGCTTCCGCCATTTCTTCTTCAGCTTCTTCTAATTCTTTAAGTTCGTGAGTAGCACCATGATTATCTATTATTTCGACATTAAGTCCTAGAGCTTGGAATTCTTTTATTAATACTCTGAAACTTTCTGGAACTCCAGCTCCCGTAACAGGTTTACCTTTTACTAAAGCTTCATATACTTTTACTCTACCAACTATATCATCCGATTTAACAGTTAATATTTCTTGAAGAACATGAGCAGCTCCATAGGCATATAATGCCCAAACTTCCATTTCTCCAAATCTTTGTCCTCCAAATTGAGCTTTGCCACCTAAAGGCTGTTGAGTAACTAAAGAATATGGTCCCGTAGATCGAGCATGTAATTTATCATCGACCATATGATGTAATTTAATCATATACATAACGCCTACTGCTACTCTATTTTCAAAAGGATCACCAGTACGACCATCATATAGAATCGTTTTACCATCTTCTTCAAGTCCGGCTTCTTTCATTTGTTCATGAATTTCTTCAACGGTTGCCCCATCAAATACTGGGGTTGCGTATTTAACTCCGAGTTTTTTACCAGCCATTCCAAGATGTAACTCAAGAATTTGGCCTAAATTCATTCTTGATGGTATACCTTGAGGATTTAAAATCATATCGATTGGAGTTCCATCTGGTAAATAAGGCATATCTTCTTCCGGTAAGATTAAACTTATAACCCCTTTATTGCCATGTCTACCAGACATTTTATCGCCAACTTGAATTTTTCGTTTTTGAATAATATATACTCTAACAACTTTAGAAACCCCAGCTCCTAATTCATCAGAGTTTTCTTTAGTATAAATTTTAACATCATGAACTATTCCATCAGCTCCATGAGCTACTTTAAGAGAAGTATCTCTAACTTCACGAGTTTTTTCACCAAAAATAGCATGTAATAATTTTTCTTCACTAGTTAATTCTTGAACCCCTTTAGGAGTTACTTTACCAACTAAAATATCTCCTTCTTTTACTTCGGTACCAATTCTAACTATCCCATTAGCATCTAAGTTTTTACGAGATTCTTCACTAACATTAGGAATATCTCGAGTAATTTCTTCTGGTCCTAATTTAGTATCACGACAATCAATATCATAATGTTCAATATGAAGTGAAGTATATCCGTCATCTTTAACTAATCTTTCATTTAAAATAATCGCATCTTCATAATTAAAACCATCAAAAGTCATAAAAGCAACTGTTAAATTTTTACCAAGAGCTAGTTCTCCTCCATCAGTAGATGGACCATCAGCAATAACCATTCCTTTATGAACTTTATCTCCTTTTTTAACTAAAGGAGAATGATTTATATTACTTTCAGCATTACTTCTTTCAAAATTAGCTAAATAATAAACATCTTTATCTTTAGCATTTTTAACAATAATTTTTTTACTATCAGCATATTCAACAACACCATTAGCTTTTGCAATGACAACTGAACCTGAATCACGAGCCGCAATATATTCTACTCCGGTTCCGACGATAGGAGAATCAGTTTTTAAAAGTGGTACTGCTTGACGTTGCATATTAGATCCCATTAACGCGCGGGTTGCATCATCATGAGCTAAAAAAGGAATACAACTTGTGGTAATGGATACTATTTGACTAGCAGATACATCGATATAATCTACTTCTTCAGCTTTTACAATAATATTATCTCCATGATATCGAGCAATAACTTCTTCATCAGCAATAACATTATTGTTCATATTTATAGTTGCTTGACTTATATAATAATCTTCTTCTTCATCAGCGGTAAAATATACTATTTCGTCAGTAACTTTTTTATTAATAACTTTACGATATGGTGTCATAATAAAACCATATTCGTTTATTTTAGCATATGAGGCTAGAGAAGTAATCAATCCAATATTCGGTCCTTCAGGAGATTCAATTGGGCAAATTCTACCATAGTGACTAACATTAACGTCCCTAACTTCCATTCCAGCACGGTCTCTCATTAAGCCCCCAGGTCCTAAAGAAGATAAACGTCTTTTCGCTGTCAATTCGGCAATAGGATTAATTTGATCCATAAATTGTGATAACTGGCTAGAGCCAAAAAACTCTTTCATAGCAGCAGTTACTGGACGAATATTTATTAAAGTTTTCGGAGTAACAGTTTCAATTTCTTGAGTAGTCATTCTTTCTCTAATTACTCTTTCCATTCTGGCAATACCAGTTCTAAATTGATTTTGAATTAGTTCTCCAACTTGTCTTACTCTTCGATTACCTAAATGATCTATTTCATCAATACTTCCGATATTTGATAGTAAATTTAAATAATAACTAATTGAAGCATAGATATCACTAATAGTTAGTCTTCTTTCTGTTATTGTTTGATCATTTCCAACTATTTTAATTATTTTTTCCGAATTTAATTTATCATATACTAAAACGGTTTGAACTTTATTATAACTATCTAATTCTTCATTTATTATTACTTCTTTGACATTTAAACCTTTTTCAAAATAAGGTCGTAAAAATTCCAATTTGTCTTTGGTAATAATTTCCCCTTTTTTAGCAAGGACAGTTTTACCATCTTTTAAAGTTTCAGCTAATTTACAATCAAGTAAACGATCTAATACATTAAGCTTTTTGTTAAATTTATAACGACCTACTTTAGCTAAATCATAACGAAATTTATCAAAAAACCTAACTATTAATTGATTTTTAGCACTATCTAATGTTGCTGGTTCACCAGGTCTTAATTTTTCATACAGTTCAATTAAGGCTTCATCAGTATTCTTAGTACTATCTTTATCTAAAGAACGATTAATATAATCATTTTCACCAAATACTTCATATATTGCTTCATCAGAAGATAACCCTATTGCTCTTAATAAAGTTGTTATTGGTAATTTTCTGGTACGATCAATTCTTACATAAGCTACATCTCTAGCATCAAGTTCATATTCTAACCAAGTACCTTTATTAGGTATAACTTCACCAAAAATAACTGGACGACCGTTTTTATCGATTTCTTTTTTAAAATAAATAGATGGGCTTCTAACTAATTGAGATACAATTACTCTTTCTACCCCATTTACTATAAAAGTTCCCGCTTCAGTCATTAAAGGCATATCACCTAAAAATACCTCTTGCTCTTTTACTTCACCAGTTTCATGAATAAAAACTCGTGCTTGAACTTTTAAAGGCGAAGAATATGTTACCATTCGTTCTTTCGATTCTTTAATTCCATAACGAGGTGTGTCAAAAGAATAATCACCAAATTCTAGTGATATATTACCAGTGAAACTTTCTACAGGAAACAAGTCTTCAAAAACTTCTTTAATCCCACTTTCTAAAAACCATTGATATGATTTTTTTTGAATTTCTAGTAGATCTGTCAACTCTAAGGTGTTCGTAGTCTTAGAGAAAGTTCTTCTTTCCCTATGGTCACCAAATTTTGCTGTTTTGTATGCCACTAAATTTCACCCCAAACTAATATTTTTTTAATGCGTATCCTTTTCAGAGAATACGGCTCCAATTTAAAATTCTAACAAGTATAACTAAATGTGTCAAGCAGATTTTGCCGATATTACATAAAAACCTTTATTTTTTCGTATAATTTTACAATATTTGGTTTCTTGTAAAGTTTGATATACCTTTTTTACCCCATGTTTGTTTTTCATTACAAACCATAATTCGCCATTCTTTTTGAGATAGTCAAATGCTTTATTCATGATATTGAGATAAATCTTTTTTCCAGCTCTTATTGGTGGATTTGTAATAATAACATCATATTTATCAAAAATATTTTCATATCTATCACTTTTAAATACTCTAGCATTTACTTTATTATTTTTAATATTCATTTCTGACAAATGAATAGCCCGCTCATTTATATCAATCATATCAACTTCACAATTCATTATTTTGGCCAAAGTTATACCAATGAGTCCATAGCCACACCCAACATCTAACACCTTAACTTTTTTTCTACCATAAATAAAATAACTCTCTATTAGAGTTTTACTTCCCTCATCAATTTTATCTTTCGAAAATAATCCTAAATCACTATTTAACATAAAATTATATTCGCCATAAGAATATTTAAGAACTCGTAGTTCACTTTTTAAATTTGCATTATTAGTAAAATATTGGTTCATATATGACCCCTTTAAAAGATGTTAATATTTTAACGCAAAAAAATATTGTTGTCAATGATATCAAGGCAAAAATTTTATTAAAATGCAAAAAAGATAGTTCTTATGACATATTATAATTATATAATATTTCTTCAGCAGTTAAAGTCCGATTATAAACGGTAATTGTTTTTATTAAACCATTAGTTGCATAAGTTGTTGTTGTTGAACCAAATACTCCAGTTGCTCGATAAGGAAAATTATAGGTTAAAGTACCTGATGTAGTTTGGGTTCCAACATATTGTCCATCGATATAAGCATTTTTATTAGTTCCATCATAAGTAAACCCTATAAAATGCCAATTTCCATCATTTAAACCACTGCCATGATTACTTACATATCTCATTCCTGAATATAATCCAACTCGAAGCGATCCTGAAGTGGGGATACTCATTTCTAGTTGTTGAGGACCAAAAATAATATGATAACCACCTTTTGGCGTACCTAGTGATTTAAACCAAGCAAAAGCAGAAAAAGCTGTTGTATAACCAATATTCTCAGGTAAAGAAATAAAATCATCTATATTATCAAATCTTAATCCATCACTAGTATAACCACTAGTATCAATATAATTAAAGTTTGTTAAGGTACCATTATTTCCATTACCACTTAAATCATCAGCTATATTTCGATCTGCATCAGTATTAATTTTATCATTTAAATCATACCATAATAACAACCCATTTTGGATAATATCATATTGACCAGATTCA
>CAZZNR010000031.1:0-8087 GCA_964655835.1 uncultured Muribaculaceae bacterium
ATATGTTGCTAAAAACAAACTAGGTTTTAATAAAGAAAATATTTTATAATAAAAAGAAATCATTTATTCTGATTTCTTTTTTTCTTTATTATTACTTTTTTCTGGTTCTTTTTCTATTATTTCAAAATCAAATATTGTTGCCTTACACAAAGGGCAATAATAACCATCAGGCATTTCTCCTTCATGAATAAATCCACATATTTTACACTTATATTTCATATTTTGCACCTACCTATTATTAATAGTAACAAAATAAGATAAAAAATACAATTAGCTTTCTCTAATTGTATTAATATACTTATTAACAGCTATACTCCATTCATTACTAGAAGCGTATTTTGGATTCATTAGCTCAGGTGTATTTAATCCTTTACGATAGTAATTATTATTAATAATATCAAGATAGCTATTTATTCCTTCTTCAATAGTTTCATATCTTTTATAAGGGCCACCATTACATGAAGGAGTTCCTTTTATTCCGCCAACATTATTACAATCAGTTGTTATTGAGGAGCATTTCCATTTACAACCTGTTTCTTGAAGTATAATTGCAACAGCTAAATAAGGATCAAGCCCAGTTTTTTTAGTATAGGCACTAAAATAAAAGCCAGTATTATCTAAAATATTATTTAAATTTTTATTTAATTTAGTTGTTAACTCACTTTCAGTTAATCCATCAAAAATAATTTCTTCTAATTTATTAGTAGTTGGAATTGTTTTTGTTGTTATAATTACTTTTTTAGTGGTTGTTTGTTTTGTCGTTGTTGTTAATGGTACTGTTGTCGTTATATTGGTAGTTTGAAATTCACTTACTGATTTTTTATTGTCTTGATTAAGTACTATTATTTCTTTATTTCGATGATTTATTTTATTCATAAAATCACCAATCATAAAAAAACTAATCACTGATAAAATTAAACCTGTAAATAATATAATATATTGTAGATTAATTAGTTTCACTATAAACTTCCTTTATTTGATAACCATCTATTTCACTAAACGCTTTTACTTCAATTCCAGTAATTAATTCATGTTTTTTATTTCCAATATTATATATTGAAATTGAATTTGGAGCTTGTTTAATTATTTCGTTTATTTTTATATTTATTTTACTAAACTTTTCTATTTCACTTGCAGATAAAGAATCAATATCTATTACAAAAACATCAGTATTAGTATTACTAATAAAATTATGTAAAGCCCTAAAATTTAAAGCATTTTGAATTGTAAGTTCTTTGGTTACAAAAGCAACTAATTGGTTATTCTTAACTTGATACATATTTACTACTTCATTAGCAGTTGTAATATTAAAATCTGATAAAGAAGTATTCATTAAATTTTCATATTGCTCTTCATTTAAATTATTTTGCTTTATAAAATCAGCTTTTATTGCTTCTGGCTTGCTTCTATAAAAAATATTTTCAACCCCATTAATAGTTATCGTTAATTTTTTATCATCAACATCTGCAATATATAGTTTATTTTCTTTTATATTACAATTTAATTTAATTACCTTAATACTACGGTTATATCTAAAAGAAGTACATAATTCAAATAAACTTACTGGATTTTTATTTTCAACATAATAATAAGAAAAAACTTGATCCTTAAAACTGATGGCTGTTAACTTATTATTTTCAATTCGATACCAATTATAATCACTTACGGTTTTATCTAATTCATCACTAAAATCATATATTAATAATCCAAATAAAAATAATATTACTAATATAATAATCATTATAATATTTTGTTTCATCCTAAATCACCACTCTATTTTAAAAGAAAATATAGTATTACTACCAATCCTAATAAGATTCGATAATACCCAAATACTTTAAAATCATTTTTCTTAATATATTTTAATAATAATTTAATAGTTAAAATAGATACTATAAATGCTGTTAATGTACCTACAATTAAGATAATTATTTCAAAACTACTAAATACAAAACCAAATTCCAATATTTTAATGAGCGAAGCTCCTAACATAACAGGAACTGCTAAGTAAAAAGTATAACTAGCTGCAACAGTTCTGTCAAGCCCTATTATTAATCCCCCTAATATTGTAGCACCACTTCGACTAGTACCTGGTATTAATGATAATACTTGAAATAATCCTACTAAAATTGCATCTTTATAAGTAATGTTATTAACTTCCTTTACCCGATATTTTTTATTTTTTTGTTTATTTTCTACAATAATAAATAATATACCGTAAATTATTAACATCAAAGCTACTGTTCCTGGATTAAAAAACAACTCATCAATTTTATCACTTAAAGGAATCCCTATTAATGCTGCAGGAAGACATCCTATTATTATTTTATACCATAAATTAAAAGTATCTTTGGTCTCTTTTTTAGTTTTATTAAATCCCCATGGAAATAAATTTTTAAAAAATAATACAACAATAGCTAATATTGCTCCTAATTGAATTACAACTAAGAACATTTTCCAAAATTCTGGACTAACTTCAAGCTTTAAAAATTCTTCAGCTATAATCATATGACCAGTACTACTAATAGGTAACCACTCGGTAATACCTTCGATAATACCTAGGATAATTGTTTTGAAAACATCTACAAACATAGCATCGCTCCTTTATAATTATATCATATTACTAAAATGTTAAAATATATTTCCTAATTATTGATGTAAACTATCTAAACTTATTCTTTTGAATAATATAAGTAATTTTTAATAATAATTTGATTGGTATTAGTCTAGTTAAGAATATACCCATTCTCATTTTAAAGGTCGGAATAATAATAAGTTTATTTTTAAAAACTTGATCAAGAGCATATTTAGCTACATATTCTGAACTAAGACCTTTAACATTAAAACTTCCTCCGGCTACATTATTAAAATTAGTATTAACAGGTCCAGGACATAACACACTAACTTTAACATTACTTTTTTGTTTTTTCAATTCTTCATAAAGAGCTAAAGTCAATTTTAAAATATAATTTTTAGTAGCATAATAAGTATTTAAATATGGTCCCGGCATAAAACCAGCACTTGAAGATACATTTAAGATATATCCTTGATCTTTTTTAATAAAATCTTTTAAAAATAATTTAGTTAATATATGTGTAGCTACTATATTAACATTTATCATTTTTAATTCCGTTTCTAAATCAGTTTCATTAAAAAAACCAAATAAACCAAATCCAGCATTGTTAATTAATAAGTCGATATTTAACTTTTTAGTTTTTAAATATAATTTATATACTTCTTCTTTACTTGATAAATCACATCTTATAACTGTTGCATTAGAACATCTTTTTTTTAATTCATTTAATTTTTCTTTATTTCTACCTACTAAGATAAGCTCATAATTTAAATTATTTAGATAAAGAGCCATATCTTTTCCAATACCACTACTTGCTCCTGTAATTAATGCTGTTTTCATATAATCACCTTATCAATATATTACTATTATTTATAAAATAAATCAAAAAAAGAGCTTATTCAGCTCTAAGGCACTCAACAGGATCTTTTTTACTAGCTATTCTGGCTGGTATTAAACCCGCTATTAAATTTAATAAGACACTTATAATTATAAGAGAAATACCTCCTAATAACGGCAAACTAGCTATATTATTAACATCTAAAACATTATAAATAATCTTATTAATTGGTAAAGATAATAATAAAGTAATTAAGATTCCTAAAATACCAGCAACAAAACCTTCAATTACAGTTTCGGCTCTAAATACTCTAGAAATATCTTTTTTAGAAGCCCCAATAGATCTTAATATTCCTATTTCTTTAGTTCTTTCTAGAACAGAAACATAGGTAATTATCGCAATCATAATACTAGAAACAACTAACGACACAGCAACAAATGCAATTAAAACATAAGTAATTATATTTATAGCACTAGTTACTGAAGATAATAATATCCCAATATAATCAGTATAAGTTATAATATTTTCTGAATTATTATTGTCTTCTTGAATTTTATTATAATCAGTTATTATATTTTCAACCTTTTCTTTAGATTCAAAACCATTAGGATATATATTAATCCCTATAGGTCTTTCTAAATCTGCAATACCTAACTTTTGTCTTGTTTTATCATAAGAATTAGTTACCCCATCAAATTTTAAACCAGTTAAAATATCTATACTAGGATTTTTTAACTGCTCTTTAGCAATTTCAGTATTAGAGATTTCATTAATCACATATTTGGTTAAATTATGAGTATAACCTACATATCCGCTAGATGCTTCGATAGCATCATCACTTACTTTAATTACTCCAACTATTGATAAATTAATCCCATTATTGATTTTATCTTTCATAAAAGATTTATTATTACTTTTATCTATCCAGTTACCATTTTCTTTAACAAAAACAGTAGGATTTAATACTAAACTATATTCAAGACCAATAAAATCGTTATAAGAATAATTAAGACTTTTAATATCTATTTTTTCCCCTTCTTTAGCCTTTTCTAATATTTCATTTATTTCTTTTCGATCTTTAATATTAAGTGAATATATTAACGACATAGGTATAGAATTATTTTCATCAACAATAAGTACTAACTCGTTATATTTATTAGGTAATCTTCCCGATAATATTTTATATTGACTTTCTAGTAATTTATTACTTCCAATTAATTCACGAAAAACGTTAGAAGAATATTCACTATTGTTCATATTAACTCCCACTAGTTCTATTTGTTTTTTAGGAGCTTCTAAAAATGGATTTGTACTAAAGCTATTAGGATGAACCCTAATTATATCATCAATATTTTTACTATATATTTGTAAATCTATATTATATCGATATTGAATATCAGTAACATAATCATTTATATTACCACCATTATTATCTAAATATTTTTTAAATTCTACTAAATTATTGCTTGCTTTAGCTGATTCAAGTTGAATAGCTGGGCTTATTGAAATATCATCGGTTGTACAAATTTTATCACTATCGCATATAATTCCTTCAGGTTCAGTAATATTTTGAATCATCGATGTGAAATCCATTGTACTAGCTTCAATTTGAAGAGGATAAGAAGATAAAGTTTCTTGTTCCATTCTATCAATATAATTATTTACTCCATTTGATAAAGATAATATAAGTGCAATACCTATTATACCAATACTTCCTGCAGATGCGGTTAAAATAGTTCGCCATTTTTTAGTTAACAAATTATTTAACGATAAAGCTAAAGCGGTTTTAAAACTCATACTCTTCTTTTGGGATTTTTTATCTGTATCTTCATCACTTTCTTTAGGATCTGATTTTCCATCATAATAATTTGAATCATCAATAATCTTACCATCTTTTAATTTTATTATTCTAGTAGAATACCCTTTTGCGATTTCTGAATTATGAGTAACCATAATAACTAATTTTTCTTTAGCAATATTTTTTAATATCTCCATAATTTGTCTACTAGTTTCAGAATCAAGTGCTCCAGTAGGTTCATCAGCAAGTAATATATCAGGATTATTAACTAAAGCTCTAGCAATCGCAACTCTTTGCATTTGACCACCAGATAATTGGTTAGGTCTTTTATTCATATGATCTTTAAGACCCACTTCTTTTAAAGCTTTAATGGCTCTTTTTCTTCTTTCTGATTTAATTATACCTGATAAAGTCAAAGCAAGTTCAACATTAGCTAAAATAGATTGATGATGAATTAAATTATAACTTTGAAAAACAAACCCTACTCTATGATTACGATATGTATCCCAATCTTTATCTTTAAAATATTTAGTACTAATTTCATTAATAATTAAATCTCCAGATGTATATTGATCAAGTCCTCCTATGATATTTAAAAGAGTTGTTTTTCCAGACCCAGATGGACCTAAAATAGAAACAAATTCATTTTTTCTAAAACAAACACTAACTTCATTTAAAGCTTTTTGATTAAAATCATCAGTTTTATATAATTTTGATACTTTTTTTATTTCTAACATGACGTATTTCCTCCTCATTAGATTATTATACTACATATATTTAATATTAAGTCCTTTTTTATAAAGAAAACAAGAATTACTTGTTGAACTATATAATCAGGAAATATAATATTGATATTATAAAAAGCAAATGAAAAAATAAATGTTATAATATCTTTTTTCACTATTATACATTATATTTACATATACTACTTATTCCTGCAAAATGTGAGACATAAAGCCATAAATTTCGCGATGTATATTTTTTTCTGTTTTTGTTATAATATAAATATACGGGAGGTAACAGATGACATTTATTATTAATACAGTTAAAAATGAAACAGTAAACAAAACAATCAGATTTCCGTTAGATTTAATTACTAAAATTGAAAGTCAAATTATAGGAAAAAATATTTCGTTTTCAAAATTTGTAATTCAAGCTTGTGAATATGCTTTAGAAAATATTAAAGAAAACACAAAAAAATAAATATTATTTATTATATTTATAAATATATTTATATTATAATATTGGAGGGAGAATATATTGGCATTCGTAATAGACTTTCATAAAAATGAAACCCAAAATAAAAATGTTAGATTTCCTTTAAATCTTATTAAAAAGATTGATAATTAGATTAAGGATAAAGATATTTCGTTTTCAAAATTTGTAGTTCAAGCTTGTGAATATGCTTCGAAAAATATGAAATAAGAAAAGAAGAAATCTAAATTTTTCTACTTAAGAAAAATGACACAAGATGTCATTTTCTTCTTATTTTTCCTTTATTTCTTAATATAACTTTCTTAATTTACCAACCACTTTTTTAAATTCCTTACCTCTTTCTTCAAAATTATTATATTGATCCCAAGAAGCACAAGCTGGACTAAATAAAATTATATCTTTCGGGCGTGATAATTCATAAGATTTATTAACAGCTTGCTCTAAATTATCTACTACATTACATGATATATTTATTTTATTAGCAAATTTTTTTATGATATTTTTAGTTTCTCCATAACAAATAATTTCTTTGACATATTTCATATCCGGTTCTAAATCATCAAAAGGAAGGCCTCGATCAAGACCGCCTAATATTAATATAATTGGACTTACAAATGACCTTAAAGCAATTTGGGTAGCTTTAACATTAGTTGATTTAGAATCATTATAAAATAATCTCTTATTTATTTCTTTAACATATTCTATTCGGTGTTCTACTCCACTAAATTTTTTAAGTACTTTATTTATATCTTTATTATCAACACCAAACTGTTTTACTACTATAATAGCTCCCATTATGTTTTCATAATTATGATTTCCTTTAATTTTTATATTTTCTAATTTAATGATTTCTTCATTATTATAATAAATATTTTTGTTATCTAGATAACAATCAGTTTTTTGACTAACTGAAAAATATATTTTTTTTGAAGCGATATTGCTAGTTAATAATAAAGAATCCTTATTATCTTTATTAATAATTGCTAAATTTTTATAAGTATGAAAATTAAATATTCTTCCTTTATTATTAACATAATTATCATAAGTTTTAAAAAAGTCTAAATGCGTTTCTGATAAATTAGTCAAAACCACAATATTTGTTTTAAATTTATCAAAATCAACTAATTGATGACTCGATATTTCAATTACTAAAATATCACCTTTTTTGATATGATTTACAAATGAGCATAAAGGAAAGCCTATATTACCAGCAAGGTGAACTGGTTTACCTGCCACTTTTAAAATTTCATATATAATAGTTGTTGTTGTTGTTTTACCATTAGATCCAGTTATACCAATAATAGTAATATCTTTAGGTAAATAATGATAAGCTACTTCCACTTCATTTATAACAGAAATATTTAATTCTTTAGCTTTCCTTACCACGGGATGCTCTTTATTAATCCCTGGATTTTTAACAACTAAATCATATGAATTGTCTAAAATTAATTCTGGTTCACTTGTAATTACATATTCTACTCCTAAAGTTTTCAATTCTTCAACGTGCTTTTTATCTTGCTCTTTAATATCAGTTATTAATACTTGATTATTTTTTTTAGCAAGTAGTTTAGCTGCTTCATATCCACTTCTCGCCATTCCTAAGATAAATATTTTTTTATTTTTCCACATTATTACCACCTGCCATAATAATTGTACTATAA
>CAZZNR010000032.1:0-7997 GCA_964655835.1 uncultured Muribaculaceae bacterium
TTACTATTTCTCTATTTTTACTTTCACTTAAAGATATTTCTTTTATTTCACTAAGTAAAAAATCACTTTTAGTTTTAACATAATATATTTCTAATTCTAAATCAGCAATTGCTTTATTTATTGTTTTAAATTTACTTTTAGAACATAGTTCTTCTAATTCTAATAGTTTATCATTTAATTTTGGCATATCTTGTTCTTTTATTATTTCATATCTTTTTTGCCATAAATTATATTGTTTTTCTAATTCTTTATTATTAATTAACGCTCCTACTTTATTTAGCTCATTTAGAATAGCGCCCGAAAGAATTAAGTTTTTATCCTTTTCTAATTGCATTAAAATTTCATTATATTTTTTCTTTGTACGTTTTTTAATTAATATTATTAAGGTTAATATTATTACTAAAAATAAACCGCCATAAATATAACTTAAATATTCATTGATGCTTTCCATCATAAGCATTTCTCCTCTATAATAAATTTTATCATAGATTAATCATTTTTAATAGATTAAGTCTTTATATTTTAATCAAATGGTTTACAAATAATGCCTTTTATGTTATTCTATCTTCCATAAAAAAGAGGGAAATTATGGAAACATTAATTATTAATAAATCATGTTTCAAGAAACTGGAAAAAGCACAATTAGATAATGGAATATACAATACCGAGGGAGAATTATATATTTTAGATAATAAAATAGTTAAAAAGTTACTTAAAATATATTATATTAATGAAGGCGTTTATTTTGGTAACAAATTATTAACCATTAACTCTTTAATTGATGCCAAAGATAAAATTAATATGGAAGAATTAATCTTACCTGAAAAATTAGTAGTTATTGGAAACAAAGTAGCAGGATTTTCTATGCCTTATATTGATAATATTAATTTGCAATCTATTCTTAATAATAAAAATATTCCCATACCAATAAAAATACATTTGTTAAAAGAAGTTGGGAAAATTATTGAAAAAATTCAATTTATTAAACCATACAACCAAGCTTTTCATTTATCAGATATTCATGAATCTAATTTTATCTATGACTTTAATAAGCAAATGGTCCAGGCTGTTGATTTAGATGGGTGCAAAATAGCTAATAACGACCCATCCCCAATAAAATTTCTAGTAACAAACCAAAATGTTGATAGCTATCCTTTTAAATACCCTAAAAAGGAAAATAAAGTTTATATGCCCAATACAAACACTGAATATTTCTGTTATATGATGATGGTTTTAAATACTCTTGCTGATGAAGAAATAAATCGATTATCAGAATCTGATTTTTATTTATATTTACAATATTTAAAAGATTTAGGATTTAGTAATGAGTTTTTAAGTCAGTTTTATAATATTTACACAAATTCAAATAACAAGTTTGCATTAGAATCATTAGATGAGGTTCCTTTGAATGAATCTGTACCTAGAGCCAATTATAAAGTTTTCAAATATAATTATAAAAAATATTTTAATTAAAAATATTTTTTATTTTTGACATTTTTTACAATAATAAGTACTTCTACCATTAATTTTTACTTTCATAATATTACAGTTACATTTAACACATTTTTCTTTATCTTTCATATGGACTTTCAGATATTTCTGATAATTACCTTTAGTATTTAAAGAGCCCATATAAGATCTTATTGTAGTGCCTTTGTTTAATATCGCTAAATTAAGAATTTTAATGGCTGAATCAACTATTTTACGGGTTTCTTTTAAAGTTATATTTATGCCTAATTTAAAAGGATTTATCTGAGCATCATATAAAACTTCATTTGCATAAATATTACCAAGTCCATTTATAATGGTTTGGTCAAGTAAAATAGTTTTAATTGTTACTTGTTTATTTTTAATTTTTTGATATAAAAGATTTACATCAATATCAAAAGGTTCTAAAGCAAGTTTAGATAATTGTTTATTATTAATTAAGTCTTCTTTTTTAATTAGTTCCATTCGCCCAAATTTACGAGTATCATGATATCTTAAAGATATATTATCATTAAAAGTAAATATTATATGTTCATGTTTTTCTATAGGACTATTAATATCTTTAATAAAATATTTACCCTCCATTCTTAAATGACTCAATAAAATATATTTATCATAATCAAATAAAAGATATTTGCCTTTAGTTTTTACATCAATTAATTTTTTGTTAATCAATAAATTAATATCTATACTATTAGGTGCTATTATTTTAGGGTATATCACTTTAATGTTAGTGATTTTTTTATTTAGTAGTTCTTTTTTTAAAATAACTGCTACGGTTCTAACTTCTGGTAATTCTGGCATAATTAAGCCTCATACCAATTTAAGCCATAATCAATTTCCACTTTAATTGGAACTTTTAATTGAACAATATTTTCCATAATATCCTTAACCAATAATTCAATTTGGGCTTTTTCATTATTAACGACATCAAAAATTAATTCATCATGAACCTGGAGAATCATCTTGCTTTTAAAATTTTGTTTTGTTAATTCTTGATCAATTTTTACCATCGCCATTTTAATAATGTCAGCTGCTGTTCCTTGAATAGGAGTATTTAAAGCTATCCTTTCGCCAGCAGATCTAATCATATAATTTTTATTGTTAAGTTCATCTATATTGCGCTTACGATTAAATAAAGTTCTAACCCCACCATATAAATGAGCTTCTTTTATTATTTCATCCATATACTTTTTAACTCCAGGATATAGTTCTAAATATTTATCAATAAATTTTTTTGCTTCACTTGGTTTTAAATTTAAATTCTCACCTAATCCAAAACCACTTATTCCGTAAACAATTCCAAATATTACTGCTTTAGCTGTTCTTCTCATATTTTTAGTGACGGTTGTTTTGGGAACATCAAAAATATCACTAGCTACTTTAGTATGAATGTCTTCTTTATTAACAAAAGCCTCAATTAATTCTTTAGAATCACTAATATGAGCAAGTACTCTTAATTCAATTTGAGAATAATCGGCACATAAAAAGACATCATTAATCGGAATAAAAGCTTTTCTGACTTTTCGACCAATCTCATCTCGGGCTGGTATATTTTGTAAATTAGGTTCAGCACTAGATAATCTTCCTGTTCTGGTTAAAGTTTGTTTATAAATAGTATGAATTAAACCATCTTCATTAATATAATTTTCTAAACCTTCTAAATATGTACTATTTAATTTAAATAAATTACGATATTCCAAAATTGCTTCGATTATAGGATGCTGGCCTATTAATTTTTCCAAAGTAGTAGCATCAGTACTATAATTTTTAGTAGCTGTCTTTCTTTTAGAAGTAAGACCTAAATGATCAAATAATACTTCCCCTAATTGTTTGGGACTACTTATATTAAATTCTTTACCCGCATAGTTATAAATCGTATTAGCAATATTATCTAGTTTAATTTTAATGCTTTCACTCATATCTTTTAATATTTCTTTACTACACTTTACCCCAGCCTTTTCCATTTTTGCTAAAACAGTAACTAAAGGCATTTCGGTTTTATCAAATAATTCAAACATATCTTCAACTTTTAATTTTTTGATTAAGTCATCTCTATTTTCGTATATATATTGTGCTTTTAGAGTGACTGCTTGAGGTAATAAGTTTACATCTTTAAGAATATTATCATAAAACGGCACATTATAATCATCATTATTCATTAAGTAAGCTAAATCATCTTTTGTTTGATAGTTTAATAAATAAGATGCAATCATATGATCAAAAATAGTATTAGTATTAAAATCATTTAGTAAAATTATATTCTTTTTCAAATCAAAAGTATATTTTTTACTATTTTTATAAAAGTCCATCACTTCTTTAATTAAATCTTTACGAACATAATAAGCTTTTTCTCCATCAAAAATACCCATACCTAAAATACCGGCTTTATGATAATTAGAATTGTCCCCCTCAATATAATAAGCGATAATATCTTTTTTAGTTAAATCATCAAGATTAGTTAATACCTTATATTTATTAATAATAATCGGCTCTTTAACAACAATGTTTTTTATCAATGAATAGAACTCTAAATCTCGATACATTTCTTCTAATTTAGAATTAGGGCCTAAATATAACATATCTTCTAAATTACTTTCTAAAGGTACTTCACGATAAATAGTACACATTTCTTTACTAAAAAAAGCATCTTTTTTACCACTGATTAATTTATCTTTTATCGATCCTTTAAGATCTTCTATGTTGGCATAAATATTTTCTAAAGTACCAAATTGTTGCAATAATTTTAAAGCCGTTTTTTCGCCAATTCCTCTAACCCCTGGAATATTATCCGAAGCATCCCCTGATAAAGCTTTTAAATCTATTATTCTAATTGGATCTAAACCATATTCTTCTCTAAAGGTTGCTTCATTCATTCTAATATGTCCTTTTTGTTTTAATAATTTGACATCAGTTTCAGAAGAAATTAATTGTAATAAATCTTTATCTGAAGAGACAATGGTAGCATCAAATTCCGAATCTTTTTCGGTCATTAAAGTAATTGTTCCAATGATATCATCAGCTTCATAGTTTTCAACTTCATAATGTTTTATTCCCATAGCATCTAAAAGATCTCGAGCTATCGGCATCTGCTTTAATAAATCATCGGGAGTCTCAGCCCTTCCTGATTTATAATCTTCAAACTTTTGATGACGAAAATTCTTTCCAATATCAAAAGCAACTGCCATATATTTAGGATTTTCTTCTCCAATTATTTTATTTATCATGGTCGTAAAACCATATAAAGCATTAGTAACTAATCCTTTACTATTTTTCATAACAGAACCAGAATAAAGTGTAGCATAATAACTTCTAAACATTAAATTATTTCCATCAACTAATATTAATTTCTTCATAATTCACCTTCTATATCTATTATAATACATTTATTACTATTTATAAAATAGAAATAGTATTAAAAAATACCCTTTAAGGGTATTAATCATCTTTATAAGGAGTCCAATACTTTTTAGGAATTTTTTGTACTGGCTTACTCCAAATTGGAAGATCAGTTAAAATATTTCGTTTAGTTTTAGTCTTAGGTTTTCGATCTACTGTATTTTTCGGTTTTGTTTTGGCAACTGCTTTAATTTGACCAATTGTCCGGTTTCTAGATTCTTGAGTTTTATTTTGAGAAAATAAAACCAAATACGAATAATCTTGAATATTTTCAACATTAAGTTCATCAACTAAACTAGGATTTTTAAAAAAGAAAGTATAATCTCCAGTCATAATATTACTATCTTTACTAAAATCAAAACCTAAAGATTTATACTCAGATGCTGTAAATAAATCTAAGCCTTGAGGCTGATTTCTAGTTAAATATAAATAGACTGCCTCATCAATATTATCTTCTGGTACAAAAATAACTTGGTTACTTAAATTATAAAAGTCTTCATTATTAAAAGTTTTAGAAAATACTTTATAGGTAATACCATTAGTTTTATAGTAATTAGTATTTTTTTCTTTAACAAATTTAACCTTATCATCAAATACTACTGCCCAAAAACCGGAATCATTCCAATTTAAATCCATATCATTATTTCGGAGTACCATTTTAGGTATATCATCATAACGATAAGCTACAATGGTAAGATTATTTAACTGATAAACATTAATATTTCTATCATAAATATAAGTGGCACATCTTGTATCTTTAAAATGGTTTAGCATTTTTTCATGTAAAATTTTTTGAACATAATATCCTTCTAAAGTACCAGTTACTAAATGTTTAAAATTATTTTCTTCTTCTCTAATAAGCCTAATATCAATATTTTTTTTAAATTGATAAGGATTTTTAAAAGTGCTGTATTCTCGAAAATGTTTACTTAAAAGTTTTTCTAAGTATAGTTCATTTTTATCTTCTAAGATATTACTTTCTATCCCATGTTGTAAACAAAAATTATTTATTTCTTGATGTTTTTTTAATACTAGGTAATATTTTTTTTCAGTAATAAATTTATTTAACTGATCGATTTCATCAGATAAACCTTTTAAAAAGAATATAATTCCCGATTGGGGATACTCAATATGTCTTATTTTATTCCTAAATTCTTCATTATCAAAAAATTCATAAAATAAAGATGATCCTAATTCTTCATTTTTATAACAATGTCTACTTACGATATTATAAATAATCATTTCTAACGTTTTACCATAAATATTGACATTATTTAAATCTTCTTCTAATAATTTCAATTTATCAATTGATTCTTTAAATTCCGGATAATTAAATTGACCTTTTTTGACATCAACATTTTTTGTGATTAAATCAATAGCCGGTATTTTTATTTTATCTGATAAAGTAGATTTTAATATTGTATTTAAATTAAAATTTATTTCTGGATCATTATGTAAATTTTTCATATTAATACCTCTAATAAAATTTTAGCACAAAAAAAAGCTAATTAAAACTTAATTAGACCTTTTTCAATTTCTTCAAGTGCTCTACCTAAATTCTTTTTACATTTATATTCCGCATCTGGCATTTGATAATGATTGGTTTTTTGCATATCTCTGCTACGCGTAGCCGCAATATGAACTAAATTATATTTAGAGTCTACAATTGTAAGAATTTTATCAATAGATGGATAAATCATTTAATCACTCTCCTATAATAAATATACTACAGGATTTAGGTTTAGATACTTATATATGTAAAATTTTACAAATTATTTACAACAAGGATTGGGATTGTATACATCACAACATAAATTTTCCTCTTCACAACTATAACATGGTACATAAGAATGATGATAAATATGATTATTTATAATTTTGGTATGAATTGGCTGAATATGTTTTACATGATGATTAATTTGGCGCTGAACGACATTACAACAAGGGGGTTCATATAAAGGGGCATACTCCATACCCGGTAAAACTACTTGAGGATAAGGTTCTTCCATTGGCATTCCTCCTTGAGTCATATCACTATAGGGCATAAAAACATCTTGAGCAGTTCCTCCACAATTACGATTTTCTTTAAACATAAAAATACACTTTCCTTTCTAGTGTATTTTATGTTATTAGGTAATCTATGGTTAGGACATTTGTTTATTAAAATGGTAATTTCATATTTCCATTAGCCATTTTTTTCATCATATCTTTCATATTATCAAATTGTTTAAGTAAGCGGTTTACTTCTTCAACACTTCTACCACTTCCTTTAGCAATTCTTTGTTTACGAGTCATTTTTAATACTTCGGGATGCTTTCTTTCATAAGGGGTCATCGATAATATTATAGCTTCAACATGAGCTAAATCTTTAGGATCAATATTAATATTGTTTAATCCCATATTACGAGCCCCAGGTAACATCTTTAAAACATTCTCTAAAGGTCCTAATTTTTTGATTTGTTTCATATTAGTTAGAAAATCTTCTAAATCATAATTACCTTTTTTCATTTTTTTAGATAAATCTAAAGCTTCTTGTTCATCAATAATATCACTTGCTTTTTCCGCAATAGATAAAATATCGCCCATATCTAAAATTCTTTCGGCCATTCTTTCAGGATAAAACTCAGATAAGCCATCTAATTTTTCGGAGTCCCCCACAAATTTAATAGGAACATTAGTTAAATGACGAACTGATAAAGCAACCCCACCTTTAGTATTACCATCCATTTTAGTTAAAATTGCTCCCGTTAAAGATAGTTTATTATTAAAACCATTGATAACGTTAATAGCATCTTGACCCATCATAGCATCAATTACTAATAAAATTTCATGAGGATTGACGATATCACTAAGATCTTTTAATTCATTCATTAAATCATCATCAATATGTAATCTCCCTGCTGTATCAATAATGATAAAATCTAAATTATTTAATCTAGCATAATCTAAAGCATCTTTAACTATTTGACGGGGATTTTCTTTTCCTTTTTCAAAAACTGGGATATTTAATGAGGAACCTATTTCTTTTAGCTGATCAATCGCAGCCGGTCTATAAATATCACAAGCTACTAACAAAGGCTTTTTATTATGTTTCTTTCTAACATAATTAG
>CAZZNR010000033.1:0-7880 GCA_964655835.1 uncultured Muribaculaceae bacterium
AGTAATTTCCTTTTCTCAAATAAATAATATATTGACCAATATCTAAATAACTCATTTGTAAATAATTTTGCTTTTTTTTGGTTAAATAATTAGCATACTTAAATAAATCAACTTCATAATTAATTTCAGTATTAGCAGCATACTTTCGTTCTAAAGAAATATAATCTAAAAATTCATTTATTATATCTTTCATACTATCACTCTTATATTATACAATAAAAAAGCATTAAAATCATTAATGCTTTTATATATCTAATATTTCAACCGAATCTTTAGATTCAGCTGGTTTAGTTCCAGTTTGGGGTTGGACAGGAGGGGCTTTTTGAACTGGTATTGGCTTTACTACAGGAGCTTCAACTTGAGTTATTTTGGTAGGCACCTTTTTAGTTGGAGCAATATTAGCAATATTATCTTTAGTACCTTTCTTTTTTTGGTTTTTTGATTGATTGACAATAACTAAAGCTATTAAACTTACTAAAAATACACTTCCAACAACTATATATAATAAATAATCTTTAATTCCTTTTACTACTTCGATTTTAATATCATAAGAATTTATTTTTCCGCCAGTTTCTGAGGTAACCTTTATCGAAACAATACTGCCATCGGAAATGTTTTTATTACCCACAATTTCATAAGTGGCATATTCATTAGTTAATACGGGTTCAATATCTAATTTATTTACCCCGGTTGAAACTTGTAGCACATATTCAAAGACTCCTGGTTTAAAATTTAATTCATATCCTTTAATGATAATATTTTTTAAAGTAGCATCACTTGATGGAATTCTAATTTCTTCCCCTTCTTTTAATCGATTAACATTAATAGTATAAGTAGTTATATTTTGATTAGCATCAGATAATTTAATGAAAACAACATTTTCACCAACTTCTAAAGGATAAGATTCTTGTAAATCAATATTAATCCCTTCAGTTGCTGGAGTAGCTGAAATAACTAAACTCTCAACTTCATATAAAACAGTTAATTCATATTCTTTTCGATACTTACTAAAGTCTATTTCTTGGCCTTCAATAGTTAAATTTTGTAAATATAAAGTATCGCCGCTATCGGGATTATTTGAACTTATCCAGCAAGCATATAAAGTAGTATTTTCAGTAGCAGTATAGGAAGTTTTACTTCCTTCAGTACAAATATTTGAATTACCCCATCCATTAAAGGTAAAACCATTCTTAGTTGGATTTTTTACATTAGATAAAGTTATTTTACAATTAGAACCTGTCGTTTTACATGATTGATTTTGTTTATCAGTAGTACCATTATTTGCATCAAAAGTAACAACAAAATTCTTTTCTAAGCCACTTTGAGTAGTTGTACTAGTAGTTGCTTTTGTAGTATTAGTTGTTGGTACAGAAATTTGAACTATTTCGGTTAAATTACTTTGAGCTCTAGTAGTAGTTTTAGTAGTATACTCAATACTTGAGAAAGTTAAAGCAAAAGATGTTTTACTTGTACTAGGTACTTTAATAGTTAAATAAGCTACTAAACCTTCTTTATAAGTATTAGCATTACTCGTTTCAAAATTTAAGTTTAGACCATTACTTAATTGTTGAAAATTAGTTGAAGCAACTGAACCTTCATAAGTTACCGTAGGATCAACTATTAATGTTGATTTAAATGAGTTAATTGGTGTATCTGAGGATATAGAACAAGATATTCTTTCATTTATTTTTGCTGGCCCATCACAATGAATACTAATAGCAGCATTAACATTAATGGGTAACATTACTAATAATAAAAAAATAATATATCTTATATTTTTCATGATTATCTTCCTATTCTTTATAAATTTTATCATAAAAATATTTAAAAAACAATTATAAATAAATTAAAAAGCCTTAAAAGGTCTGTTTCTATGTTACATAAAGAATTAGAAATCTATTTATTCTTTTGAGCAATTTTATATGTATAATATATATCAATAACTAAAATAATGGCCATAACACCTAAAGTCCATAATAAAGAAGCTAATCCTTTAGTTAATAAACAAATAATAATTACTAAGATGCCTCCTATCATAAAAGAAATACCGCCAAAATGCTGACTCTTTTTCCATGTTGTTTCACTTTTCATACTCCAAATTGTTCTTAAACCGATAATTGAATTCTTACGTAATTTGGGCATAATATTTCCAACCACGATCATGATTATACCCAATAATCCTAAAATTAACTGGTTAATATCAAGGGCAATAACTGAAAGATTTTCAACCATATTAAAAGAAGTATAAAGAAAATATCCTACCAAAACATTAAATAATATTAGTGATAAAATTCCCGTAATAATACATACTTTTTCATTATTTTTTCCACCTTTTTCAGGTTTAGAAGATAATCTTGCCATTAGCAACATAAATCCCCCAAAAAATATAACTATCAGTGGTAAAACAAGAGACCCATATTTACTTCCAAAACGAGTAACTTCATCGTTTATGTCATAATGAGCAGGTATTTCATTTGGCAAATATTGTAAAGCAAACAGCGTAACTATTAAGGGTAAAAACATTAAAATAAAATATATCGTTTTTTTCTTTTTCATTTTTGGTCTCCTTTTAATTCATTAATCTTAGTTCATAATAGATAAAATTCTTAAAACGGGTTTCATAAATCAAATCCGCCTTTTTTAGTTTTAAAAGATGATACCTACTCCCATTTAATTATTTCAAAAATATCTTTAAATAAATTATACTTTTTTACTATTTCATAGTCAATAACTACTTAAAGTTATTTTTAATTACTTTTATAATTTTTTTTCATAAAAAAATTGCCTATTGAAAGACAAGTTTTATTTAAATTTGGTAGCGGCGGAGAGATTTGAACTCCCGACCTATCGGGTATGAACCGAGTGCTCTAGCCAACTGAGCTACACCGCCAATTAAGACCTTTTAAATATATAATTAAAAGGTAAAGTAATTATAACAAAGGTCCTTATTTTTTTCAATTGTTTTTTAAAATATTATATTCATCTTGGGTAACATATATTGTTTTATTATTATCATATTCAATTTTAACTGAAAAACCTAAAACATAATTATATTTATTATAAACTGTTAAAATTGTTTGATTTTTAATTTTATCTTCAGATAAGATACTAAAGTCAAAATTAGTTATTTCTAATATTTTTTGTTCAAAAGAAACATCATTTTCGGATATCCCTTTTTCAAACTTTATTGTAAAAGTTTTATTCCAATTTTCGTCTACTGGATATATTTTAGATACTTCATTATCTTTAGCTTTCATTTCACTTAAAGAAGCATTCTGACTAACGATTAATTTAGTTTTCTTTTTAACCGAATTATGATATTTATCACTAATTTTTAAATCAACAATATACTCGCCTTCTTTTTTATTTAAATCATAATCATCTTCATTAACATATTCAACATTACATACTAAAGATAAATCTTCACATGAAACTACATAATCATCTATTTCAAAAACCTCATTTAAACCAATAGTTAGTTCTCTTAACTGAACTATTGGAAAAGTAGTATCTTTAACATATATTTTACCTTTTTTCGTCTCTTTGTTAGTCTTAATAGTATAACTATATTCTCCAACACTATTAGTATTTCCTTGCTTATCAACCGCAATATTATTTAAATTAAGTTCATAATTATAGGTATTATTACCTTTAATATAAAAATTGACATCATTAGGAACTTTTTGACCTAACTCAATTGTAATATTTTTTAATTTAATATTTTCATTGTGAAAATAGAAATAATATAATCCTCCAAAAATACCTAATATTAGCAAAACTAATAAAGATACCAAAAAAACCTTTAAAGGGCTGGTCTCTTCTATATAAAAATCTTCATCCTTCATTTAAATCCACCTAGCAAAATAAATATTCCTTGTATATCCGTTTTCATAAGAATCAAAGCAATTTATTATTCCTTGAATTGTATCTCTTATTATTTGAGTAGTATTTCTAACTCTGATATTAAGCATACTTCTCTGCATTTCTTTACGAAAATAATAATCTTCGATATATTTATTAATTACAAAATCAATTTGCTTAATCATATAGATATCATTTTCATTATTCAAATCAATATCAAAAATAAAATTAACATATATATCAACTAATTTTTCTGATATATAATCACCTTCAAAAAATTCAAAATTAATTATTTTATAAAAATTTGGACAATGATTTAATATAATTTTATTTTTTTTCATAAACATACCTTCTACTAAAATAAGTATATCATAGGTTTATAGAATTGTTAAGAATTATTATACCTAATTAAATATAGTATAAATTTAAACTTATATCCAAAATAATAATAAGATAGGAGAATTAAATTGACTAAAAGTTTAAAAGAATATAATAAAAAAAGAAACTTTAATAATACTAAAGAACCAAAAGGAAAAAAAACTCTTAGTTCTAATAAATTACATTATGTTATCCAGCATCATTTAGCAAGAAAAGATCACTATGATTTGCGATTAGAATTAGATGGGGCCTTATCAAGTTGGGCAATTCCCAAAGGACCTTCTTTTAATCCCCATGATAAAAGATTAGCTATCAAAGTCGAAGATCATCCTTTAAGTTATCAAAATTTTGAGGGAATTATTCCTCAAGGAGAATATGGCGGAGGAATAGTTATGTTATGGGATAAAGGATTTTGGTCCCCTATTAATAATCCCCAGCAGGGTATAAAAAAAGGAAACCTAAAATTTACTATAAAAGGAAAAAGAATTAAAGGTAACTGGACTTTAGTTAGAATGCAAGATGCTAACTGGCTCCTTATTAAAGAAAATGATGAATATAGTAACAAATCTTTTACTATAAATGAATTTACTACTAGCATAAAAACCGGTTTAACGATGGATGAAATTGGAAATAAAATAATACCAAAAACCAAAGCGGTTTCTTCAAGATGCTTAATCAAAAATGTAGAAATAACTAATCCTGATAAAATTATTTATAAAGACTCCCAAATCAGCAAAAAAGATATTGTTTTATATTATCAGACGGTATATCAAAAAATGGCTCCCTACTTAGAAAATAGAATCATAAGTACGATAAGATGTCCTGATGGTACAAATGGAACATGCTTTTACAAAAAACATATGGAAAACATCTACCACGGGCTTAAAAAAGTCTTAATTAAAAACGAGGGAGGAATAAAGGAAGATTATTATTATATTAAAAATATTACGGGTCTTATTTCCGAAGTCCAAATGAATTCAATCGAATTTCATATTTGGGGAAGCCAAGCTAAAAAATTATCAAAACCAGATATGATGGTATTTGATTTAGACCCCGATGAAAAATTAGATTTAAAAACTCTTCGCCAAGGAGTAAAAGATTTAAAAGAAATACTTGATGATCTATCATTACAATCTTTTTTAAAAACCAGTGGTGGTAAAGGCTATCATATCGTAATTCCCATAATTCCTTCAACTAGTTGGAAAAAATTTCAGGCTTTTGCTAAAAACATAGCTTTATATATGGAAGCAAAATGGCCTGATAAATATGTATCTAATGATCGAAAATCCCAACGTAAAAATAAAATATTTATTGATTGGAGGAGAAATATTAAAAGTGCTACTAGTGTAGCACCCTATTCACTTCGAATTAAAAAAAATGGTACAGTATCAATGCCTATTTCTTGGCATGAATTAGATAAAATAACTCCTGATGAGATTACTATGCTAGAAGCGATAAAAAGAGTAAAAAGAAAAGATCCCTGGAAAAACTTCTGGAATCTTAATCAAGAACTAAAATAATATTACTTTTCTTTTTTAGTGCCACAATTTGAGCAGAATTTCGAATCATCGATTTGATTACCACAATTTGAACAAAATTTAGTATTTTTATTAATGGGTTTATCATTCGCGTTATTTTCAGGAACTGGACCATATGAGCTTACTTTTACATCTTTATAAGTACTTTTTCCAAAAGCTAAAATCGGGTAAAAAATAATTGGTAGAAATGTTAAACCTAAGCCATAACCAATTGGTTCTTTACCAAATTTTAAAGCCAAATTATAATGAACAAAATATGAACCAATTAAACATGCCAATCCAGCAAAAGGTGTAAGTAACCCTAAAGATATAATTAAAGAGAAAAAAGGTGCGTTAATAATTAAGAAAAACCACCAACTTATTCCTGAAATCTTAACTAAAGACCACGAACTATAAAATGGTATTATTGATTCCCATCCTTCTAAACCAGCCTTACGAAATATTATCCATCTTGCTATTATAAATAATAATAATAAAACAAACCCAGTAAGTAAAAAAAATAAAATTAAAAACCAAGCTAATCCTAAAAAAGGCATTAAATACTCTAAAGTATTTTCTATATATATTTCATTCATATTATCACTTCCTATTAAATTATATTATATCTATAATAGTTTTACAATTTAAAAATTAATTTTTTTATAATTTTTATCTTTTAATATAATTTGCTCCGATAATTATTAGTCCGTAACAATAGTACTTTATTTTCCTTTGCTTACTTTAATGCTATTTTATAATATTTGGAAAAAACCGTCAAATAATAATCCATAAAAAAAAATTAACTTTCTTTTTGGTTAATTTTTATTATTTCTTTTCCTTTATAATTACCACATTTAGTACATGCTCTATGAGGCATTATTGGTTCCTCACAATTAGGACATATTACAACTTTTGGAGCCGTTTTCTTTAAATGTGTACGACGCATTCTTTTTTTAGTTTTACTAGTTCTTCTTGCTGGTACTGCCACAGTATCACTCCTTCCCGTTTCTTTAACTGGTTATTAACTTATTAGTTCCCATCCTTCACCATTAATATTATTAGTATCAATGTTTTCTTTTATTACTCTATTTGGAACCTCTAGAACAGTATTTTCCCATAAAATATCTAATAATTCAAGTTCAAACTCACTTTTTTTATTAGTTTCAGGTATTATTTCGTTAATATCCGCTTTAAAATCATAACTAACTTCTTCTAAACTAATAGCACACGGTAAGATAAATGTTCCTTTAATATTAACCTTAAGAACTATTTCATCTTGATCATTAATCATAATATTTCCTTTAACTTTTAAAGGACTTAATTTAATAATATCCGTTTTTTGATAATAATATTGGGGAATTATAACTTCTTCATCAATCATAATATTATTAAAACTATATAATTTTCGTAAATCTATTTTCATATTATTGCATGCGGTTCATTTGTTGCATTAATTGTTTTACTTGTTTTTGACTAGGTTTTCGGCCCATCCCACTCATTAAAGTTTCAATCATTTTTTCATTAATTGGGGGATTCTTTTTTAAATATTTTTGCATATATAATTTGCATAGAAAAAAACCTAATAAAGCTCCTGCTACTAAACCTAAAACTACTAATAAAATATCTTGTAACATATATATCACTCCTTTATTTATTATACACTAAAAGTACT
Source organism: uncultured Muribaculaceae bacterium (assembly GCA_964655835.1). Taxonomy (GTDB): domain Bacteria; phylum Bacillota_I; class Bacilli_A; order RF39; family UBA660; genus DUUS01. The sequence goes on from CAZZNR010000033.1 coordinate 7,429, forward strand.
TTGAGGGGCAAGTCTTAAATTATCAATTCTATCAAGCCAAAAATAATCTTTATTTTCAAAATCGATGACAAATATGTTAGGAATGTCATATAACATTGTAAAAAAAATATTATTTTGTTTATTGCTTTTTAAAATTAAATAACTATTATTAATTATTAATTTACTTACTTCATTATTATAATAGTTATTATACATATGGACATTACGATATACACTATAGCCATCCATATCTTTCATTTTTAAATATAGTAACTTATTTAATTCAGGCATTAATATTTGATTAGTTATACTATTATACTGATTAAATAAATAGTCTAAATTATTTTTATTGCTTAATTTAATACTTAAATAAGTATTATAAAGATTAAAAGGGATATTTTTAGTTAAATTGCTGTATTCATCATTTATTTTAAATAAATAAAAAGTTCTCATCATATCACCAATAATATTAT
>CAZZNR010000034.1:0-7796 GCA_964655835.1 uncultured Muribaculaceae bacterium
GTAGTAGTGAATATTTTATAGATAGTATTAATCCTAAATGCAGTTTAATTAGTGTTGGATTAAATAATAGATTTGGTCATCCAAAAGAAGCAGTATTAGATATTTTGAATAATTCTAAAATATATAGAACAGATAAAGATGGATCTATTGAAATAAAGATAAGTAAAAATGGATATAAGATTAGAACTTGTAGTCCATAAGAAAGGAGAATTAAGATGAATTATTTAATATTTTACGATGATATAATAAGTGCAGAGATATGAATTAGTATGATATAATAAATTTAGGATGTGTAATAATGGATAAAATAACTATTACAATTGAGCAAATTAAATCAAATCCTAAATTGGATTTAAGTGAAAGAATTACTAAATATTCAAGTGTAGGAAAATGGTCTTCTGAAGAAGTTGAATATTTCGCAATTGCTTCAATTAAGCAAGAGTACGAATGTTGGGCTAATAATAGAACTAATGTTTCTGAAAGAACTAATAATATGTTACAAAATATATTAAATGGACATATATTAGATGATATCGAATCATTTGAAATGTTTTGTGATGATCCTGTAAAGGTGGATGAATATACAAAGTATGAAAAATTAAAAAAAAGAATATCGGATAATAATGGAATAACTTTAGAAGATTTTAATAGCTTATGTTCGACAATTGGCTTTGATTCAGACACAATAGAAAAAATTAAAAATGAATTTACAATAAGAGGATTGATATTAGAAACATACAATGAAGATAATTCGCTTCATAGATAATATAAAATGCTAAAAAGTAGCATTTTTTTCTTTGCTTAAAAACCATATGCATATCTGGTAATCACCACATCGAGACTTGATCATATAGGAGAATCAATTAATTTGGGAATAATGATTAATTTAAGGGCTGGTGAAATTGTTATAAGATTTATTAAGACAAATTTAATGAAAATAAAAGTATTAAAAGACCAAGAAAAATGCCTTTCAAACAAAGAAAAAATAAAAAAAATTATTAATCAATAAAACTTCCATAGGCTTAATTATTATACATAATAAGGAAAATTTTCATATGATATATCATACTACTTAAGTAGTTTATATAGATGGAAGAAGAGCAATCTTCTTCTTTTTATTGAATAAAAAAGATTGATTTTGCATTATATCTATTTTATACTTAATATATATAGTACCCGTCAAATTATGACAAAAGGTCAAAAGAAGTAAGAGGGAATTAAATGAGTAAGACATATAAAGATATATTCTTAATAATTATCTTGATAGGGGTAATTTTATTTCCATCATTTAAAGTAAATGCTGCCAATAATTTTACTATTGATATTCAATCTAATAAAAGCTCAATTATAGTAGGCGAAGAAGCTACTTTTACAATTGCAATTCAGAATATCAATGGAACAAGTAAAGGTATTAATGCTTGCACTAGTGTTTTAAATATGAGTGATAGTAGTAAATTAGAATTTGTTAGCGTTTCAGGTTTAAATGGATGGAATGCAGTTTATGGTACAAAATTAGCTTTTGATGGTGCTCCAACTTTTGTTAATGCAACAGTAGCTTCATTTAAATTTAAAGGATTAGTAGCTGGAACAGTAACAATTACTCCAACAGCAGATGATTGTGCTGATGGAATTTATGAGTACACAGGGAATTCAAATTCTATAGCGATTACGGTTAAGAATCCGCCTTCTAATAATGCTAATCTAAGTAGTCTTTCATTATCTAATGGTAGCTTATCACCATCATTTAATGCAAATACAATTAATTATACAGCCACTATTAATAATGCAAGTACAGTAATTAATGCAAGCCCTGTTGCTGGAGCTACAATAACTGGTCATGGAACTAAGAGTTTAAGTTATGGTAATAATTCCTTTAAAATAACGGTTACTGCTGAAGATGGAGTAACAAAAAAAGTTTATAATATTAATATCACTAGACCTGATAATCGAAGTACCAATAACAAATTATCAGCTCTATCTTTAAGTGCCGGTTCAATTAGCTTTAGTCCCAATATAAATTCTTATAATATTGTTATTCCTTCCGAAGTATCTTCTTTTTCTGTTCTAAGTGCTACAGCTCAAGATAGTAAAAGTAGTATTTCTTATAATAACAAAACTATATCTTTAAATTATGGAGAAACTAAAACAATTAGTGTTATAGTAACCTCAGAAGCGGGTTTAAATAATACATACTATATTAATGTTACTAGAACTGACGGTAGAAGTGATAATAATTATTTAAAAACTTTAAGTATTAAGGGAATATCAATGGTATTTAATAAAAACACCTTAAATTATAGTCAAGTAGTTGAAAATAGTTTGCAGATTATCACAATCGAAGCTTTAAGCGAAGATGTTAAAGCAACAATTCAAGGGTTAGGTACCAAGAATTTAATAGTTGGATCAAATACCTTTCAAGTAAAAGTAATAAGTGAAAAAGGTCGCGAAAAAATTTATACCATTGTTTTAATTAAAAAAGATGAAAATAATCAAATCCCCGGATTATCTGATAATGCTTTTTTAAAAAATCTTAAAATAAATGATCAAGAAATTCAATTTGATAAAAATACTTTTGAATATAAATTATATTTGGAAAGTATTAATGAAAAAGCCATAATTACTTTTGAAAAAGAAGATGAAAAATCAACGATCGCCTTAAATGGTAATCAAGATTTGGTTTTTGGGGTAAATAATTTTGAAATAACAGTAACTGCTGAAAATGGTAGTATCAAAAAATATAAAGTTACTATTATTAGAAAAAATAATTTAATTGAGGAAAGATTAAGTACTTCACAAAAATTATCTGTTTCTAATAGTCTTTTTAAGAACGCCAAAAAAGGTTACCAAGATTTACGTTTTATCATAAATTCTAGTGATAATATTGAATTATATCGTTGGGACTTTAAATTTGAAGATTTAAAAAATGTTGGTATTTCTCCTAAATTAGAAATATTAATTAATAAAAATAAATATAATAAAGAAATATTAAAATTAACAAAATTAGATAAAATAACTAACCTTACTTTTTTACATGAAGGAGAGTTACCAGGAAAGAGCATTATTACGCTTGATCTTTCAAGGGTTTACCAAAATGGTAATATCGTGAATTTATATTTTTACGACAAAGATAAAAATACAATTAAATTAATTAAAGATAATATAAATGTTATTAATGGAAAAATTATAATTGATATTGAACATTGTTCAGAATATTTCTTAACTGATAATCTAATTCCTGATTCACAAATAAATGATGTAGAAAATAGTAGTATTATTTTTTATGTTATTATAGCTGTAATAACAATAGTGATAGTTTCTTTAGGATTATTAATATATCTTCGCCTAAAAAAAGTTAATAAAAATAAGGATATGGAATGAAAAGGTTTAGATTGTCTAAAAAGTATTTAATATCATTAGGGATAATATTTATATTATCTTTTCCTTTAGTTATTGGAAGTATTATTAATCATTCTTTTTTTATCAAAACGCCAATTAAAAGTTTTAGTACTCCAGGAGCAATAGAGCCAGTTTCAAAAGGTATTAATGTTGAGTATGAAAAGTGGGAAGAATTACCTTATAAAGAAAAAGAATCGAGTATAAGTCCTGTCCCTTATGTAATAACCTCAAATGGAACGGAATCGCAATTTCAAATAGATAATGTTTCAGCTTCTATTACTGATTCTATGTTTGATTTAAGAAATGATGAGGGATTTAATAATGTTACTTCAGTTAAAAATCAAGAAGATACTGTTTGGTGTTCTTGGTTTCAAGCTAATGCAATTTTAGAATCAAGCATATTAAAGAAATACCAAAAAACATATGATTTCTCAGAAAGATATAGTCGCTATGCGATGGTAAGATATTTTTTAGATGGCCAATTAAATCCTTTAGGTTTTAATGAGTATGCAACAGAAGGAGCCAATTATTATAAAACATCAGCTTTATTAAGTAGTAGAAGAGGCCCAATTAATGAAATAGATATGCCTTTTGTTAATAGTATGGAACGAATAGATATTAATTTAATTCAAAATAAGAATGTCAGTGCTTATGTAGAAAATATTAAAATTTTTCCTGGGTATGTAAGTAAAGATTTAGAAATGATTAATAGCATGAAATATCATCTTATTAATTATGGAGCACTAGGAATAGGATTTTTTTACGATTATAACTACCATAATTTTCTTACTAATGCTTATTATTATCCGGTGGAATCAACTAATTTAAATCATGCGGCGGTGATTGTTGGTTGGGATGATAATTATGCTACTACCAATTTTAAAAATGGTAATCAACCTCCTAACAGTGGGGCTTGGATTGTAAAAAATTCTTGGGGTGAGAGTTGGGGAGATGGTGGATATTTTTATATTTCATATGATGATTATCGAGTTTATACCCAAGTATATGGAATAGTTGATGTGGCAATTGATAAGAATTATGATAATTCTTATTATTATGATCCTTTAGGATGGGTAGGAGCTTTTGGTTATTCAACATATGAACCGGTATATGCGGCCAATAAATATGTTAAAAAAACGGAAGGATTAGAATTATTGTCCGAAGTTACGATTGGAACTTTAGGGGTTACTAATTATCAATTATATATTAATAATATTGATTCAGTTTTAACTTCTTCTAATATGAAATTAATAAAAGAAGGAAATTTAGGTTATGCTGGTTATCATACGGTAAAATTAGATGAACCACTTTTATTAGAAAATCTTGATTTTTCAATTATAGTTAGATATCAAGTTGATAATTATCAATATCCAGTTCCTCTTCAAACATCTTTTTCTGCATCGCCGGGTTATAGTTATTCCGGATATCGAGCTAATCAAAGTTTTACTTCTTTAAATAAAGTAGACTGGTATGATTTGTACGATAAAGAAGAAAAATCAGCGGCATCTATTAAAGCTTTTACCAAAACGGTTGATTTTAATATAGGAGATATCATAACAAATCCTAGTCCTATTTATGATCAAAGTTCGGGAGACATTACAATACCGATAAATAGTTATAATATAGTTGATAGTAGTTTATACGAAGTTAAAATTACCAGTAGTGAAGATATTGATGTTACTGATCAATTTATTATCACCAAAACAGAAATTATAAATAATACTTCAAATATTATATTAAACTATTCGGGAAGTCTTAATGATGGTGATTATAATATTGAAGTAAGTTATTATTCACTTAGTAAAAATAAAACTTTTACTTTAAACAATTTTATTAATATTAATGATATTTCTATTACTGGTGATTTAACTTATATAAAAAAAGATAAAACTTATCAAATCGATTATGCTGTCTTACCAAACAATGCTACAAATAAACTATTAGATTTTACTAGTAGTAACCCTAATATTGCTACGGTTGATGAAAACGGTATAGTTACGGCTGTTTCAGAAGGTGAAGTTATAATAAGTATTTCTTCTACTGATGGCTCAAATATTACAAAGACGCAAACCTTAAATATAATTGATTATAATTATACAACTGACTATACGATTGACGGGGATTATCTTATTAATATTGCTAAAGCAACAGAATATAGTACTTTTATTAATAAATTTCAGCTTAATAGTTTAACAATTAAAGTCTTAGACTTTCAATCAAATGAAATAACTAGCGGCTATATAGGAACTGGAATGAAAATTAATATTTTATACGATAGTTATATTGTTGAAAATTATGATGCTGTTGTTACGGGGGATGTTAATGGTGATGGTTTAATTAAATCAATTGATTTATCTCAAATGAGGCTCCATTTAGCCGGAGTTATTGGTTATACTAAAGAAAAGGCTTATTTTAAAGCCTTAGATATTAATCTCAGTGCTACCGTTACTAGTATAGATCTTTCGCAATTAAGATTATTAATTGCCAATGGTTAAATAAAAGGGTGAAGTAATCACTTTTTTTATTTTATTGCATAATGTAATATATAATTGACATAATGTAATATATTTGTTATACTAAAAACAGTTAGGAGATGATTCCTACTTTGAAAAACAAACAAATGAAGATGGCAAGAGTAGAATCTGATTTGTCTCAAGAACAATTAGCAGATATTGTTGGAGTTACAAGGCAAACAATAAATTTAATTGAGTCAGGTAATTACAATCCGAGTTTAAATTTATGCATAGAAATATGTAAAGTACTTAATAAAACTTTAAATGATTTATTTTGGAAGGAGGGATAATTTTGAAATCACAAAAAATTATTAAAGAAACTAAACAAATTTTTATTGCCACTGTTACTATTGGGTTAATGATGTTATTAACCGGGATTATTTTCAATATACTTGAAGTTAATATAATCAAAAACAATAAAGCCATAATAGGATTATCATTTATTCCTTTGAGTCTATCTATCTTTTATTATGTAAAATTAATAAAAATAATGAAAAATCCTAGTAAGATGAAAAAAACCATCATAGCTGAAACTGACGAAAGAATTGTGGCATCCAGAAATGAAGCTGATGCTAAATCTTTTAGAATCATACAAGGTATTTTATTTTTATTCTATATAGGATATACCTTAATGGTTCCCGAAGATATTTTTGAATCGGTAGGATGGTGGATGTTATTACTATTATTAATTATTTCGTTTGGGCTACAAAGCATTTTTTCTTATTTAGAAATGAATAAAAATAATTCAAAATGATTAAGATTTTTAGTTGATTTATTAATTCTTTTATAATATAATGAATAAGAAGTTTTATCTTGGTTTAAATTTTTCTTCCGAATTTTTACTCAGATATAACGGATAATAATAAAGGAGGATTTTTTATGGCTTTAACTAAAGAAAGAAAAGCAGAATTAATTAAAAAATTTGGAAAAGATGCTAAAAATACAGGTAGTACTGAAGTCCAAATAGCAATTCTTACTGATCAGATTAATGAGTTAACCGAACACTTAAAAGTACATACTCATGATTATCATAGTAAAAGAGGTTTATTAATTAAAGTAGGAAAAAGAAGAAGCTTATTAGATTATCTGAAAAAGAATAATGTAATAAGTTATCGAGAATTAATAAAAAATTTAAATTTAAGAAAATAGGCACTAATCTTTTTAGTGTTTTTATTTATAGAAAGAAGTGATAAATTTGAATAAAAAAGAGTTTAGTTTTAATTTTTTGGGAAGAGAAATCATAGTTGAAGTAGGAGAACTAGCTAAACAAGCTGATGGAGCAGCTCTTATTAGATATGGTGATACTGTAGTATTAGCAGCTACTGTTATGAGTGATAATGTTAGTAGTGGTGATTTTTTTCCATTAACAATAGTATATAATGAAAAATTATATTCGGTAGGAAAAATACCAGGAGGATTTATTAAAAGGGAAGGAAGAGCTAGTGATAATGCTACTTTAGCTGCTCGATTAATAGATCGACCTATTCGGCCAATGTTTGATGAAAACTTTAGAAATGAAGTTCAAGTTATTAATACCATTTTATCAGTAGATCCAAATAATACTCCTGAAATGTCAGCTTTATTTGCATCATCTTTAGCTTTAGGAATATCAAAAATTCCTTTTGATGGACCTGTTGCGGGAGTTGTAGTTGGAAAAATCGGTAAAAAATATCTTATAAATCCAACTAGTGAAGAATTAGAAGAAAGTGAACTTGCAGTTACTGTTGCCGGGACTAAAAATGATATTTGTATGATTGAAGCGGGAAGTAAAGAAGTAAGCGAAGAAGATATGTTAGAAGCTTTAATGTTTGGACATAAATATATAAAAGAATTATGTTTATTCCAAGAAGAAATTATTGAAGTAGTAGGAAAAGAAAAAGTTGAAAT
>CAZZNR010000035.1:0-7696 GCA_964655835.1 uncultured Muribaculaceae bacterium
TATGTTTATTCCAAGAAGAAATTATTGAAGTAGTAGGAAAAGAAAAAGTTGAAATAACTATTCCAGAAACTAATAAACCTTTAGAAAAAGAAATATTTGATTATTCGGAAAAAAAGATGTTAGTAGCAGTTCAAATTAAAAATAAACTAGAAAGTTATGAAAAAATTGCTGAAGTAAAATTAGATGCTATCGAATATTTTATGGAAAAATATAACGAAGAAATAACCGAAAAATATCTTAAAAATATGTTGGATAATATTGAAGCTTCTGTAGTAAGAGATTTAATAATTTCTAAAAAGATTCGTCCTGATGGTCGAAAATTAGATGAAATTAGAGAGTTATCAGCTCAAATTGATTTACTACCAAGAACGCATGGTTCAGCTTTATTTACAAGAGGACAAACTCAATCATTATCTACAACTACTTTAGGGGCTATTGGGGAACATCAAATATTAGATGGACTTGGTATTGAAGATACCAAAAGATTTATGCTTCATTATAATTTTCCTCAATTTTCAGTTGGTGAAACTGGTCGATATGGTTCGCCAGGAAGAAGAGAAATTGGTCATGGAGCTTTAGGAGAAAGAGCTTTGCTTCAAGTTATGCCTAGTGAAGATGTGTTTCCATATACAATTAGAGTAGTTAGTGAAATATTAGAAAGTAATGGATCTTCTTCTCAAGCAAGTATCTGTGCTGGATGTTTAAGTTTAATGGCAGCTGGGGTTCCAATAAAAGCGCCTGTTGCGGGAATTGCTATGGGTTTAATTACTAAAGGTAAAAAATATTCTATATTAACTGATATTGCCGGACTTGAAGATCATATGGGCGATATGGATTTTAAAGTCGCTGGTACTAAAAATGGCATTACGGCTTTACAAATGGATATAAAAATAAAAGGAGTTACTAAATCGGTACTAAAAGAAGCTCTTCAAGAAGCTAAAAAAGGTCGTTTAAAAATATTAAAAGTTATGACTGATGTTATATCTGAACCAAGAAAAGAATTAAGTAAATATGCTCCTAAGATTAGAATTCTTAATATTAATCCTGACAAGATTAAAGATGTAATTGGGCGCGGTGGCGAAATGATTACTAAGATAATTTTAGAAGCTAGTAATGTTAATAGTGTAAGTCATAAAGATGCGGTTAAAGTCGATTTAGAAGATGATGGTAGAGTAATAATTTATCATACTGATTATGAAGTTATTGATAAAACTGTTGAAATGATTGAAAATATTATTAAGGAAGTAGTAAATGGTGAATTATACACAGGAATAGTCGTTAAAGTTGAAGATTTTGGTTGCTTTGTGAAGTTATGGGAAGGAACTGAAGGACTAGTTCACGTGAGCCATTTAGCTCATGAAAGAGTTAATAAGCCTTCTGATATTGTTAAAGTTGGTGATGAAATTATTGTTAAATCCTTAGGTTATGATAATAAAGGAAGATTAAACTTATCTCGTAAGGAAGCATTACCAAAACCCGAAAATAAAAAAACGGAAAAAAATTAAAAAGATATCTTTAATATAAAATGTCAATTACATTTATATTTATTGCTATCTTTTTTTCTTTATGTTATATTTATGCTATAAAGATCCAAAATAAGATAAGGAGTGTTATTTGTGAAAAAACTTATGATTTTATTTACGACTTTGTTATTTATACCCATTTCTGCAAATGCTGCAGAATATACGGAGGCTTTTAAAATTGGCGACCGACTTCAAGTTTTTATAGCTAATGATCAAGAAAAAAAAGAGTTTCATGTTATTAGACCTAGTGCTTCAGGCGAACAATATGTTTGGATGATGTTAACTGGTAATGTTGAAAATTATAATGATTATCATAATAGCATCACAGTATTTGATCAAACTCTTCCCGGTGAACATGAAGCTACTAATGTGCTAGAAGATGCTTTACCAGTATATAATGTATTAGTAAATGGTACTCAAGGATGGCGCATAGAGGGAACCCCGCGTTTATTAAATGCTGAAGATATTACTTTTTTAGGATTGAAAACTAATTCTAATGGAGTCTATGAAATAATGGGAGATAAATATTTTTTAGCTCCAACTAAAACTGATGCGTATCCTGAACCAGAAGGTTATAATTATTGGACTCAAATACCTGATAATTCTGCAACTAATACTTCCGTTTTTGTAGTTACTCTTAATGAAAGTTTTGATGGTGATTCTTTAACTCCAGTAGCAACTATTGAATCGGTAGATATTTCTTCGGTTACGGAAAGTCCTGAATTTATTGTTAGACCAGTTGTTAAAGTTGACAAAAAGTATATTGATTGTATCGTAAGTTCTGATCCAAGTCCTGTTAAAGATGTTAAAACTTCCGAAGTATTAATGCCAGTTGGAACCATTGCAATAATTGGTCTAGCGGCATTAGGTTATATAATTATTAGAAAAAAAGATTTATTTAATAAAATTTAAAGGCTAATGCCTTTTTTTATTTTCTAAAATATTATATAATATTTTAGAAAGTAGGAACATATGAAAAAGAATATCATTGCTTTAGGATCAATTTTATTAACTTTTATAATTGTAACTTTTTCTGTTTCTTTAATAATACTTAATGGTGATAAAATATTAAGTAGTTTTAATATTATTGATGTAAGTAATGTATCAACTAACTTTAATGTAAAATTTGAAAAAGTTAAAGCGGCTGATTACTATGATATTGTAATTTATAATAAAAATAATGTACCTATTTATTCTAAAACGGTTTATAACACTAATAATAAAATTGATTTAAATATGCTAGAATATAATTTAAAATATAAATTGGTTATATATGCTTATGACAAATTAGGAGATAGTAAATCGGTTAATAATCCTTATTACTTTACCTATACTGAACCAACTTTCAGTAATGAAAATGATTTAATTCTAAAAAATGATGAAGATTATAAATTATTAATTGCTGGTGATTTAAAGAAAAAGGATTACAAAATAACGATTAGTGATAATGATTATACCTTTAAAGAAGAAAAATTAACTACAAATGAATATATTGTTGATAAAAAATATTATCAAAATTTAATGCAAAAATTAGATATTCAAATATTTGATGGTAAAACGGTCATTAGTAAAATTTCTTTATATAATAAAATGAGCCCGGTATCTGACATTATTATTACTAAACCAGTTAGTGGTAATATTATCGATTATAATGATGTAATTTTCACCTATAATGGTGGCGATAATGCTACAGATTATATATTAGAAATTTATAATGAAGATTATAAAATTAAAGAAACACCAATTAAGAAAAATAGATGTGTGTTATCTGCAAGTCTTTTTGAGAAAGCTCAAAAATATAATATAGTAATTAAAGCCTTATATAAAGATTATGAAGAATATACTAAAACATCTAGTATTGAATTTCAAATGAATGAAAAAGAAACTTTAAAGCCAGTTTTTATAAATTTTTATCATAAATATATAAATGCAGGTAGTAATATAATTTTAAACAACCCTAATAAAGAAGGTAATATTTATTATACAACCGATGGTAGTGATCCTTCTATTAATGGTATAAGATATGATAAGCCTTTAAAAGCTAATAATAATATGATTTTAAAAACAGTTATTATGGAGCCTAAAATGAACAATAGTATAATTAGTGAGTTTGAAATTAATATTGGTAATAAAGATAATTATGCCGTTTATTTAAGCCCATCCAATCAAGATAAAAATATTGGGATAAGTAGTGTTGGTTATAGTAATGAACAAATTGAAATGAATGATTTAACTAATTATATTGAGAAGAGATTAAAAAGTTTTAATGTTAAAGTTTATCGAAATAATTCATATGGTAATATCGATTTATGGACTGCCGATTCTCGTTATTTAGGGGTAGATTTACATTTAGCTATTCATTCTAATGCTAGTATTAATCATGATAATTTCGGAATTGAAACTTGGATTAATGAACAGTCTAGTAAAACCTATAGTTTAGCGAATATAATTCAAGAAGCTTTAATTAATATTTATTATACAGAAGAAGAAGGATCTAATAGAGGAGTTAGATATGCCAATGGAGCGATGGGAGAAGTCAATGAATTTTCTGTTCCTTTTGGTATATTGGTCGAAATAGCTCACCATGATAATGAAAAAGATGCCGCTTGGATTATGCAAAATAAAGAATTGATTGGTAATACTATTGCTGATGCAATTTTAAAATATTTTGGCTTACTATGACGAATCACTTTCTATTTATTATAATAATTAATATTATATAATAAAGGAGATAATATGAATGAGATATATGAAGAGTTAATAAATAAAACTAATAATGCCAAATTAAAGTACGAAGAAATATGTTTTTATTCGAAGCTAGATTAAATAGTCCAATCTTGACAAATCCTCTTATTAATAATACAATATACTAGTAAGAAGGTTGGTTATATATGATGAGTGATAAATTATTTTTAACGCCTCAAGAAATATTAGAAAAAGACTTTAAAGTTGATGCTAGAGGATATCGAATGCAAGAAGTAGATAAGTTTTTAGATATGATAATAAGAGATTATACTGAATTTATTAGAGCGATTAAAAAATTAGAAAATGATAATATAAATTTAATTGAAGATAATAAAAAACTTCAAGCTGAATATCGAAAATTAAAAGAAAGTAAATCTGCAACCGAAGAAGATAAAAATAAGATGGGAAATGTCGATCTTTTAAAAAGAATAAGTAATTTAGAAAAAGTAGTTTATGGAAGAGAATAATATCTGAGACAAACGCTGCTATTTATTTAGTAGAGGAAAGTCCATACTCGCAAAGTCTGAGATGACTTTAGTGTTTGTGCTAAGGGAAAAAATAACCTTAGGTAGTTAATAGCTAACGGCTTTGAAATAACCTTAACTGGTTAAAGTAAATATAAAAGTGCCAAAGAGACGAGTATATTTGGAAACGAATATAGTGGAACGTGGTAAACCCCGCAAGCGAGAAACCCAAATTATGGTAGGGGAATCTTTTGAAGTGAATTCAAACGGATAAGGAACCAGTAATGGTAGATAGATGTTTGTCACTTACTTCGGTAAGTACAGAATATGGCTTATTAGATATTATTTTTTTTATTTAAAAAGGAAGTGAATAACCACTTGATTGAAATTAGTGAGATTCTTAGTACAACTAGAGAATCATCCGGAGTATCTTTAGAAGAAGTTAGTAAAGATTTAGAAATTCCCGTCTTAGTTTTAGAACAAATTGAAGAAGGGAATATTGGAGCTTTTAAAGATATCTTTGTACTTAAAGAATATATTGAAAATTATGCGAAGTATTTAGGTTTAAATGCAGTTGAAATAATTGATGAATTTAATGAATTTATGTTTGAAAGAACATCTAAAATTCCTATGGATGCTATTAAAAAAGCTGCTAAAGAAAAAGCTGAAGCTGAAGAAAAGGAAGAAAGAGTTGCCTCTCCTTATACTAAAGCAGCACCTAAAAGCAGTGATAAACAATTTATTATTACCATAATTATCATCTTAATATTAGTTATCATAGCAATATTTTGGAGCGTTAAACAAATTACATTCGGTAATACGACTGCCGATATAATAACATATTACAAGTAGGAGGATTTATGAATTTACCAAATAAAATTACGATAGGTAGGATTATCCTAGCAATAATTATATTACTTATTTTAGTTTTTCCCTTTCATCAAATAAATTATGAATGGCCAGAATATTTAATAGGCGGTAGTATAACGATTAATATTAAATATATTATTGCTGGAATATTATTTATGGTTGCTAGCTTTACCGATTTTTTAGACGGTAAAATTGCTCGAGATCGTGGTATTGTAACCGATTTTGGTAAAGTAATGGATGCGATAGCGGATAAAGTATTAGTGAATGGGGTTTTAATAGCTTTAGCTTATGATGGCTTTTTACCAATTATTATTCCTATAACGATAATTATTAGAGATATTGCGGTTGATTCCATTAAAATGGTGGCTGGTTCATCAGGGAAAGCAGTGGCTGCTTCGATGGCAGGTAAGATAAAAACGATGTTTATGATGATCGGTATAACATTAGTTTTCTTTTATAATTTACCATTTGAATTATGGAATATTTCTTTAGGCAATTATTTAGTATTTATTGCCACATTACTATCGATATATTCGGGAATTCAGTATTTTATTGTTAATAAAGAATTTATTAGGGAAAGATAACAGCTCTTAAAAGCTGTTTTTTTATTTACAGATTTTTAAAATTTGTAGAACGATTGTTCGAAAAAAGTGTTGACAAAGTTTTTTTAATATATTAAAATGTTTATAGAAAGAAAGATTGGTGAAAAAAACTTGAAGAATAGTTTAAATGAAAAAGAAAAAGATAAAGCTTTACAGCAAGTACTTGCTGATATTGAAAAACAATTTGGAAAAGGAGCTATAATGAAACTGGGAGATAATGAAAACATGGAAATAGAAGTAACATCATCGGGTTCTTTATCTCTAGATTTAGCTTTAGGAGTAGGTGGTTATCCGAAAGGACGAATCATTGAAATATTTGGTCCTGAATCAAGCGGGAAAACAACTGTTGCCCTTCATGCTATAGCTGAAGTGCAAAAGGCCGGAGGAAGAGCAGCTTTTATTGATGCTGAACATGCCTTAGATCCTGTATATGCAAAAAAATTAGGCGTAAATATTAATGAATTGTTATTAAGCCAACCTGATACGGGTGAGCAAGCTTTAGAAATATGTGAGGCTCTAGTTCGTAGTGAAGCTGTAAATATTGTCGTAATTGATTCAGTTGCGGCCTTAGTTCCTAAAGCAGAAATTGATGGTGAAATGGGTGATTCCCATATGGGACTTCAAGCAAGGCTTATGAGTCAAGCTTTAAGAAAGTTATCTGGAACAATTAATAAAACCAAAACAACCGCCATTTTTATAAATCAATTAAGAGAAAAATTAGGAATAATATTTGGCAATCCTGAAACAACTCCAGGAGGAAGAGCGTTAAAATTTTATTCTTCAATAAGATTAGATGTTAGAAGAGGCGAACAAATAAAATTAGGAGATCATATCTCAGGTAATAAAACAACTATCAAAGTTGTTAAAAATAAAGTTGCTCCACCTTTTAAAACGGCTCTAGTAGACATTGTTTATGGCGAAGGTATTAGTAAATTTGGGGAAATTGTTGATATTGCAAGCGATTTAAACATTATTGAAAAAAGTGGTTCATGGTTTAGTTATAATGGCGAAAAAATTGGTCAAGGTCGTGAAAATATTAAATTATATTTAAAAGATAATCCGAAAATAGCTGATGAAATAGAAAAGAAAATTAAAGATAGTTTTAAAAAGAAAAAAAATGATGTTAAAAAAAATGATTAACTCATTTTTTTTTGAAATAAATGGTATAAAGATTATCTTGCAATATTTGGTAATAAATTTTATAATAGGGTTGTAGATAAAAACTACAAAGAAAATGGAGGATAAGAATATGGTATTTAATACTGCTTCCATTTTAACTCTTTTTATTGGATTATTATTAGGAGGCACTGCTATATATGCAATAATTATTTTAACAGGAGCAGGCGCTGGTAAAAAAGCAGAGAAAATGATTAATGATGCTAAAAAGGAAGCTGAAAAGCATCGCCGGGATAGTATCATTGAATTAAAGGAAGAATCTTTTAAATTAAAACAACAAACTGATAAAGAAATAAAAGAAAAAAAATCAGAAATT
>CAZZNR010000036.1:0-7682 GCA_964655835.1 uncultured Muribaculaceae bacterium
TGGAAAGACTCCAAAAAGTAATTGCAGAAACTGGCTTTACTTCAAGAAGAAAAGCTGAAGAGTTAATAAAATCGGGTAAAGTGTTTGTTAATGGTATCAAAATAAACCAGTTAGGTACTAAAGTATCAGGAAATGATATTATTACAATTGGTGATAAAGAACTTATAAAAGAAGAAAAAGTATATTATTTAATGAATAAACCAAGAGGAGTTATTTCCTCAAGTAGTGATGAAAAAAATCGAAAAACAATTATTGATTTAATCCAAACTAATAAAAGAATATATCCTGTAGGTAGGTTAGATTATGATACGACAGGTTTAATTATTATTACTAATGATGGCGAACTGGCTAATATATTAATGCATCCTAAAAATAAAGTTGAAAAAAAATATGTAGTTAAATTAAATAAAGCTTTAGCAATCACTGATTTACATAGATTAAAAGCCGGATTTAATATTGAAGGAGTAAAATGTCTCCCCACAAAAGTTAAATTAAAGAAAAATGACACTAATAAAGATTTTTCAATAGTTGAAATATCTATTATTGAAGGAAGAAATCATATTATAAAGAAACTTTTTTTAGAACTTGGTTATTTAGTTGATAAACTATCAAGAATCCAATATGGTTTTTTAGATTTGGGAACATTAAAAAGTGGCGAATATCGCTTGTTAAATATCAAAGAGGTAAAGAAATTGTATGAATATAAATGAAAGCTAATATTACATATACATAAATAATACTAATCAAATTTTAGAAATAACCAGATAATTTTCTAGCAAAAATTAAGTAAATTTTATTGGAAATTTTTAATCAATTCTAATTTAGTAGACTGAAAAGTATCATATATAAATATTATAAATAAGATAATACATGTTATTTGAATAATATAATTTGGGATATTTAAAACAATTAAGTTTATATTGGGGTGAATTACTTTTACTAATAATATAGAAAAAAAGCCCCAAGCTAAAGATGTATATAAACATATATGACCATTAAGGTTTAATTTTTGCTCACTATAGTCCCAATATCTTTTGTTAAATATTTTAATTAAAATAAGCCCAGTTATATATTCTATAATAGTAGCTCCAATCATTCCTAAAATAAAAATTAAAAATAGATTATTTTTAAATGACATCGTAAAAACAAGAATTATAATAGCTCCGAATCCATAAATAGGAATTAATGGTCCTTTAAGAAACCCTCGATTAGTCCACTTTTTTTTTCTAAGTGAAACAAAACTAGTTTCCCAAATCCACCCTATAAAACAATATATAAAAAAAATATTACCCAATTTGTTAATAGATATTCCATTATTTAACCTCTATAAATAATTATGTATTATTTTTTTAAAAATATAAGTTGTATATAAAAATAAGCAAAGTATTTGCTTATTTTTTAATTTATGCTTTTTTAAAAATCTTGCTTATGTTTATAATACTATCCAAGTGAAATATCTAAAAACATCATTATAATAAAGCCAATAATTAAATATAAAGCCATTTTATCTTTTTTATCGGAAGTCATACTTTCGGGAATTAATTCAATAACAATCACATATAACATTGCTCCGGCAGCAAAAGCTAATAAAAAAGGCAATAAGATTTTTAATTTTATTGCTAGATAAAGTCCAATAATTGCTCCAATAGGTTCAACTAAAGCTGTTGAAGTGCTAATTAAATAGGATTTAATTTTACTATATCCTTTTTTATAAAGTGGAAAACTTAAAGCACTTCCTTCAGGAAAATTTTGGATACCAATGCCAATAGCTAAAGTTAAAGCTCCAATAATGGTAGCTCCCGGCAGGCCATATACTGCTGCTCCAAAAGCAACTCCGATCGCCATACCTTCAGGGAAGTTATGAAGAGTCATCGATAATACTAACATATTTGTTTTGTCTTTTTGGGGATAAATTTTATCACCAATAAATAATAATAAACCTCCAAAAATAATTCCCATACAAGACATTAATAAAGAATGCTTACCAAATTCTAACGCGGGGTTTATTAATGAAAAAAAAGTTGATGCTAACATTACCCCGGCAGATATACTAATTAATAGATCCATTTTTTCTTTATTAATGTTTTTAAATAAGAAAATGGTAGATGCTCCCAAGGAATTAATAAAAAAAGTGCCAAATGAAGCTATTAAAGTTTGTATTAGGGGATTTAATAAATAAAAAAAATCAATCATAATATACCTCTTATTATGATATGATTTTCAATATTATTTGTTATTTATTTTTAACTTCCATGATAACTGGTAATATAATTGGTCTTCGGCCGGTTAAATTGTTAATAAATGGATTAAGTTCTAAGATAATTTGATTTTTTAAATCTAAATAATTGTAAGTAGTCTTTAAAGTCGAATTAACAATCGAAGTAACTTTTTCTTCAATTTTTTGGATTAATTCGATATTTTCGTTAATTAAAACAAAACCCCTGGTAGTAATATTCGGTTTTATTAATAATTCTCTGGTTAAAGGATTAATGTTAATAAAAGCCACTAAAATACCATCTTGACTCATTAATTTACGATCTTTAATGATAATTGAACCCACATCACCAATTCTTGAACCATCAACATAAATATCTCCTGCTTGAACTTTTTTCCCCATTTTAATTCCATCTTTAGTAAGTTCAAGAACATCGCCATTGGTACAAATAAAGATATTTTCTTTTGGTATTCCACAATCAATAGCTAAATCAGCATGACTCTTAAGCATTCGATATTCACCATGAACGGGCATAAAGTATTGAGAATTAACTAATCTTAGCATCCACCTTAATTCTTCTTGGTTAGCATGACCTGAAGTATGGATATCAGATAATTCAGTATTAGTATAAACTCTTACCCCTTTTAAATATAGTTTATTTATAATCCGATTAATACTTGCTTTATTTCCTGGAATTGGACTCGATGAAAAAACTACAATATCATCTGGTAATAATTCAATTTGGCGGTGATTTCCATCTGCTATCCTTGATAATGCTGCTAAAGGTTCACCTTGAGAACCTGTACATAATATACAAATTTGATTTTTCTTTAAATCTTTAGATTCATTATGTTCAATAAAGATAGATTTATCTTCAATAAGATTATTTTTAATGGCAATCTCTTTAGCATTTTCCATGCTTCGCCCAAAAGTAATAATTTTACGATTATTTTTGCGACAAGTTTCAATTATATGTTTAATACGATAAATATTAGAGGCAAAGGTCGCAATAATTATTCGGGAATTATGCCGAGCAAATACTTCACCTAAAGCTTCATCAACGATACTTTCACTTTTTGAAGAACCTGGCGTTAAAGCATTAGTACTATCAGATAATAATAATTTAATCCCTTCATTTCCTAATTTAGCTATTTTATGTATATCGGCCATCGGACCAATAGGAGTTAAGTCAAATTTAAAATCTCCAGTGGTAAAGATATTTCCATTGGGGGTTCTAATTACTATTCCATAACTATCTGGAATGGAATGAGTTGTCCTGACAAAGTCAATTGTCATATATTTAAATTTAAACGAACTTTTAGCATCATATATTTCGATATTTTTATATGACATATTTCGATCTCTTAGTTTTTTTATGATCAAATCACTTGCTATTTGGGGAGCATATATCACTGGTATATTAATATTTTGTAATAAAAAAGTAATACCTCCTATGTGATCTTCATGACCATGGGTTATAAATAAAGCTTTAATATTATTAGCTTTTTGTTTTAAATAAGTTATATCTTGAATAACATAATCTATTCCTAGTAAATCATTTTCCGGAAACAATACTCCGGCATCAATAATAATTATTTCATTATCATGTTCAACGACATACATATTTTTGCCGACTTCTCCTAAGCCTCCAAGTGCAAAAACAGTCGTTGCTATTTCATTATTTTTCATGTAAAAAAAATTCCTCCTTAAAAATTAAAATAAACATAAGTTCTCTTGGTAAGTATTATTATATTATATTTTAGTTTATTTGTCTATATAAAATTTAGTAATACAACAAATATTAGTAAGTTATAAACAATATAAGGTTCATTATCAACATAATTCAATATTTATAAAGGAATCAATTTATAAATCGATAACACTAAATAAGGGAGGGATTTTAATGAGATATGTATTTTTATTGTTCATAATGGTAATAATACTACCAGTATATGTTAATGCTGAGATAATATATTCGGATTATTATTTATTTGAAAAAAATAGTAATAATTATTATGAAGAATCAGATACTTTAATAAGAGAAGAAAATATATTCTATCTTAATTATCATTATGTTAAAGATGAAGAAGGATATTATTCATTAAATAATAATCCTGATTATTTGCCTTTAGTTGATATGGAAGACTATATAATAAAAAATAATAGTGATTTTGAAAATGAAGAAGGAACAATAAAAGAATATTTTATCGATGAAAATATGAATATTAAATATATAAAGTTTAATAATTTTTTAACTAGTCAAACGACAATTAAAAATATGTCTATTTATTCAGGAAATGAATTAATATTTTATTATATTTATCGTACTAACTTTTATTATCGTAAAATTATCCCTGAAAATGGTGAAATTATTATTGATTTAAGAGATTATTATCCCTTAAATAGTATTAGCTTAATCATCAGATTTGAAAGTCAAACACTAAGTCCCATTGCTTATGAAATTGGTTTTACTAATGACTTAACTAATTATCAATCTTTTAGCCAAAGTGTCCTAGGAACTAATTTAAAAGAAAATCATAAAATAAAATTTAGTAATGAAGATACAAATAATAATAATATTATGTATAAATACTATAATTTAAAAAGAGTAGATAATAATATTTATTCAAAAGAACCCCTTATTAATAATGAACATGATTTAACTAATTACCAAAAGCAATATACTTATTATAAGCGAGATAAAGTAGAAATAATTGATGAGATAAATAATATAGATGATTTAATAATCAAATATTCTTCAACCAATATATTAGGACTGTCTAACTTAGATTTATTTAAAAATGGTAATCAAGAAGTAACTATCTGTTTTATAAATAATAATTGTTTAAATAAAAATATTTTAGTAAACATTACCGATAAGAAGATTAATAATATTCAATCTCAAGAAAAAAAAGGGCAAAAGTCTTTACCTAAAGTTAAAAATAAATTTTATCATAATGATAAATATCAAACTAAAATAAAACCTCAAGAGCAAAAAGAAGATGAAGTTAAGTTAATTAATAAAAAATATGAAAAAAATCTTGTAGATACAAAGAATCAATCTTTTTTAGGCGTTTCAATTATATTTTACGGTTTAATTATTATACTTTCTTTTTTAATAATTATGAAAAAAAGAAAGAGAACAAATGTCGAATAGGTTTAAAAAAGTTGATTGTAACCTATATTAAAATAGAAGGTGTGATTAATGTTAAAAATTAATATGGAATATAGAAAAGGAGTACTGTTTGTTAGATTAAAAGGCGATTTAACAAAATACACTGTTAATAGTTTAAATAATTATTTGATTCCGGTGATATCAAAAAATGGCATTAAATATATTGTTTACAATTTAAGAGGTGTATCAGTTATTGATAATTATGGAAAGGATTCTTTAAAAAAGGGAGTAAATGCGGCTAGACTTAATAATGGTGAAGGATTATTATGTAATACTAATTTAACTTTAAATAATGAATTCAAAATTGTTAAGGACGAACTTTCAGCCCTCTCTTTATTAGAGGTTTAATATGACAGAAGAAGATTTAATCGAAAAATATGAATTATATATCTATAAAATAGCGAAAAAATTTTATAATATCGAAATGGCTGATTTATATCAAGCCGGTTGTATAGGATTAATTAAAGCTCACCGAAGATATAATCCTGAAGAAGGAGTCAATTTTATGACTTTTGCATATAAATATATATTTGGTGAAATGTATGATTTAACTAGTAAAAGTAAAGATATAAAATTAAATAAATACTATTTAAAAATATTAAGACAGTTGGAACAAGCTAGAGGAGAATTAATTCAAAAATTAAATAAAGAACCTACTTTAACTGAAATCTGTTTATATTCTGAGATAGATGAAACCCTTGCAACCGATGTAATTATGTTAACGAGTCAAATGTTAAGTTTAGATGATGAATATAAAACTATTAATGGAGTAATATCGGTTAAAGATTATGTTGGGATAGAGAATAATTATGATGAACAAATATTATTGAATGACTCTATTGCATCATTAAATCCTTTGGAGAAAACTATTATAGATTATCGTTATTTTCAAGATTTAACTCAAACCGAAACAGCTAATATTTTAGGAATAAGTCAAGTTAAAGTATCAAGACTAGAAACAAAATCTAAACAAAAAATAAAAGAGTATATTGCAGCTTAAAAAAGTTCATAATATAGTAGGTGGTATTATGAATAAAAAAGAATATCTCAGGTTAGTTAAAGAAATAACTCCCAAAGAAAAAAGATTATCTAATTCGATAAACGCTTTTTTAATGGGTGGTATTCTTGGATTTACTGCTGAATTATTGAAAATAATTTTAATTAACACATTTTCAATAACAATTACTGAAGCTATCGGCTGGACAATAATAATATATATTTTTATTGCTTCCTTATTCACCGCTTTAGGATTTATGGATAGTATAGCTCAAAAATATAAAAGTGGGATACTAATTCCTATTACTGGGTTTGCTCATTCAATTACTAGTGCCATTATGGATTATAAAAGTGATGGTTTTATAACAGGAATGGGTGGCAATGCTTTTAAATTAGCCGGGTGTGTTTTATTATATGGTATATTTTTTGCTTTTATTATGGCCATAATAAAGGTGATTATGTATGTATAAATTTAAAAATATTTTCTTAAATGATTATTATTCAGTAGCAGGTCCCTTAGAAAAAGAATCTAAGTTAAAAAATTGTAATTATTTTATCGAAGATTATTATTTTGGTGAAAAAACTCCGGAGAAAGCCGAAAGTAAAATGCAAAAAATGGTTATTAATAATTTAATAAAAGACCAAAAGCCAGATTTAATAATCGGAAGTGATTTAAATAATCAACTTATAGCAACTTCTTTGGCTGTTGAAAACACAAATATACCATTCATGGGACATTATTGTGCTTGCGCTTCATTATCATCAATGATAATTATTTTAGCTAATTTTATTATATCCCAAAATATTCAAAATGGTTTAATATTAATTAGTTCTCATACTTTAGTTGCCGAAAAGCAGTTTCGCTTTCCGGTAGAATATGGAGCTCCGAAACCTCTTAGTAGTTCTCAAACAGCTACTGCAGCTGTGGGAATAAAAATAAGTAATGAAGAATCAAAAATAAAGATAATTAGCGGTCTTATTGGTAAAGTAATCGATTCAGGTATAAAAGACGCTAATAATCTAGGAGCAGTAATGGTTCCTAGTTCAGTAGATACATTAATAACATTCCTGAAAGAAAGTAAAACAGATATTAATGATTATGACTTAATATTAACTGGAGATTTAGGCAAAGTAGGTAGTGATATTTTTAAAGCTGTTCTTTTAAAAGAGCGTAATATTAAAATAAAAAATCATTTAGATGGTGGTGCTACTTTATATAAAAATTTTGAATATTCGGGAGCTAGTGGACCTTCTGTATTACCCCTTACTTTAGTAACTAAAATATTAAGTAATAAA
>CAZZNR010000037.1:0-7615 GCA_964655835.1 uncultured Muribaculaceae bacterium
AAATAAAAGTTTTATAAGCTTTGAAGATATTGCAAAAGAAATTATTATTAATGATAAATATCGAAATTTGATGGTTCAAAGTCATCACGGAATTACGAGATATGATCATTCACTTAATGTTGCGAAAAAAACTTATTCTTTAACTAAGAAGCTTAATTTGGATTATGTATCTGCTACTAGAGCAGCTTTATTACATGATTTTTTTACCGATAATGAATTAGAAGCCATTAAATCAATTAATAGAGGCAAAATGCATCCTAAAATAGCATCTAGGAATGCTCAAAAATATTTTAATCTAAATTCTAAAGAAATAAATGCCATTGAAACTCATATGTTTCCTTTAGGTTTAAAATCTCCTTCTTCAATCGAGGGTTTAATTATTAATGTTGCTGATACGGGTGTTGCCATATATGAATGTAGTAGATTTAAATTAAATGCGGTGATTACAATCTGGTTATTATTTATATTTAATATTATAACCTTCACTAATAGGTAATGTTAAGTAGTTGTAAATAAAATTTTTAAAAAGAAAAATATAATTATTTTTCTTTTTTTATGCAAACACTTGTTTTAAAAAGAAATAAATTGTTTAAATGTTTTTTTTACCATTTTTTTATTAAAAATAAATTTAAGTTTTTTTAAAAAAATAAAAAATTAACAAAAAAAACATTGACTATAAAAGTTAATGTTGTTAAACTTGATATAAAGATAGATAAGAAAGAAATAAGGTTTATTTATGGAAAAAGATGTTTTTGAAGAACTGATTGTTGTTAAACGAAGCGGTCAACGCGTTAATTTTAATGGTTATAAAATTGCTGTTGCTATCAAACATGCTTTTGACAGTGTTTATGAAAATTACGATGAAAAAAACATTAATCAAGTATATGATGATGTTCTAAAATATATTGAGGAAAATTATATTGGTCGTAAAACGATTAATGTTGAAGATATTCAAGATATTATTGAAAGAAAATTAAAAGAAGAAAAACATTTTAATATTTATCAATCTTTTCATCAATATCGTCAAAAAAGAGCTGCTTCGAGACAAGTATACACGGTTAAACAGCAACATAAATTTTTAAAAGCGATGGAAAAAATTGTTGAAGATGATGCTTTTTGTAATGATAATAATTATAAAGTTAAAGATGTGCTTTTTAAATATGGTAAAACAGTTGTTAGTGAATTTACTAAATCTTATCTAGTAGATAACAAATACTTAAGAGCTCATAAAGAAGGATATATATTTATTAATGACTTGAACTATTTTTCATTAGGAATGATATCTAACACGCATTTAAAGTTAGATGAATATGTAAAAAATATTGATATTGATATTAGCAGTTTAATAATAAAATTTAGAGATGAAATACATGGTGAAATTAATATTCCATCAATAGATTATTTATTTGAAAATTATTTTCTAAAAAATTATAAATTATATTAAAAATAATATATTTATAAATATTTAAATGTTACTGGTTTTTTAGAATATATTAATATGAAAAAAGTCAATGATTTAATTGATAAAGAGGATATTTTTAATATCAATTTATTAAATGATTTTATCCATAATAAAACAGTTATTAATATTATCAAACAAGGTAACGAAGATGCTTTAGATTCAGCTAAAAAGACCTTGAAAAAGCAAATTAAAAGATTGTTTAATAACTTAGATTTAATTAAACAAACAAGTATCAGTTTTGGAAGTAATCCGAGTTTTATAGGAGATATAATAAATAAGATGATTTTAGATATTTTATCTTTAGAAAAGAATTTTAAAAATTTAAAAATCATTTTTAAAATAAAAAATGATAACATTAAATATTTAAATAAAGTTCATGAGATTATTTTAAAAGGTGAAGATGTGATTATTACTTTTATTGAAAATTCTTATAATAAAGATTTAAATGAAGTTGAATATTTTGCCGATGGATCAAGAATATTTGAAAATTATAATAGTAATTCACGTGAATCAATTGGTAGAATGATTGTTGCTACAACATTAGTTAATATAAGTAGGATTGCTTTAGAAAATAAAGATAAACCAATACAAAGTTTTTATAAAGAATTAAGTGAGGCTTTAGATTTAGTAAAACATAATTTATTATTATCTTTTGAAACAATTGGTAATAAAACGAAAGAGAATTATAATATTTTATTTAATAATAATATCTTGGATGATGAAAAACTCGAAGGTATGCAAAAAGTAAGGAAAGTTATCAAAAACGGAAACTTAATGATTGGAATTAATGGTTTAAAAGAAGCGGTTATAACTTTAGAGAAAAATGAAGCTAATCATCATAAGTTAGTTACTGATATCCTAAAATTTTTAAATAAAAAATGTCTGGATTTTATGAATGAAACAAAACTCAATTTTTATATTTGTGAACCATTTAATAAAAAATCACGAAAAGAGTTTTTAGCTTTAGATAAAACGGTATATGGTGTAATTGAAGGGGTAACAGAAAAATCTAGTTATGATTTGATTCAAAACTTAAATATTTTAAAAAATGATAGTAAAAAATTTGCATCAGTCCAAAAATTATTTTTAGGAGGATGTTTTAATGAAATGATTGTTCCTAAAAATATTAGTTATAAAAAGTTTGAAAACATGATTATAAATATGATTGAAGATGATATTGGCTTTACTAAATTTAGAACTAAAGGAAATGAAGGTAAAATATGAGCATAAGCGGATTAGAAAAGTTAAGTCTAAGTGATTATCCAGGAATGGTAGCTTGTGTCATATTTACGCAAGGATGTAATTTTAATTGCTCATATTGCCATAATTCCAGTTTAATAGCATTTAATAATGAATGTCTTAATGAAAAAAAGATATTTGAGTTTTTAGAAAAAAGAAAAAAAATACTAGACGGGGTAGTTATCTCAGGAGGAGAAGCCCTTTTACAAAAAGATATAAAAAAGTTTATTAAAAAAGTTAAAGATATGGGCTTTAAAATTAAATTAGATACTAATGGTAGTTATTACTTAAAATTAAAAGAAATATTAGATGAAAGTTTAGTTGATTATGTGGCTATGGATATTAAACATGATAAAGAACATTATTCATTTATAACTGGTTTTAAAAAGTTTGATTATGATAGTGTTGAAAAAAGCATTAAACTATTAGAAAGTTCTAATATTGATTACGAATTTAGAACAACAATCGTAAAAGAATTCCATGATTTAAATTCAATGGAAAATATATGTAAATTAATCAATAAAAAAAGTAAATATTATTTACAGAATTTTGTAGATAGTCCTGATGTTTTAAATAAAAACATAACTGGATTTAGCAAAGATGAGTTAATAAATATTGAAAAGAAATTAAAAGTCTAATGTCTTTATTAGAGGGATATAATTTATACAAATAGGAGGAGAATTAAGATGTATAAAGTAAGAAAAAGAGATGGAAAGATTATTGCTTTTGATATTAATAGAATATCAGCTGTAATAAAGAAAGCATTTGATGCTGAAAATACTAAATATGATGAAAATGTAATTGATTTTTTAGCCCTAAAAGTAACCGCGGATTTTGAACCTAAAGTTAAAAACAACATTATTGGGGTTGAAGATATTCAAGATAGTGTAGAAATCGTATTATCAAAAGCAGGTTATAGTAGTGTTGCTAAAGCTTATATTTTATATCGCAAAATAAGAGAAAATCAAAGAGCGATAAAATCTACTGCATTAGATTATGCTGATGTAATTAATAGTTATGTTAATGTTACTGATTGGCGAGTAAAAGAAAACTCAACTGTTACATACTCAGTTGGAGGATTAATATTAAGTAATTCCGGAGCAATTACCGCTAATTATTGGCTATCAGAAGTTTATGATAAAGAAATAGCCGATGCTCATCGTAATTGTGATATTCATATTCACGATTTATCAATGTTAACAGGTTATTGTGCAGGATGGAGTTTAAAACAATTAATAAATGAAGGATTAGGTGGTATACCTGGTAAAATCACTTCATCACCATCAAGACATTTAAGTACTTTATGTAATCAAATGGTTAACTTTTTAGGTATTATGCAAAATGAATGGGCCGGAGCTCAAGCGTTTTCATCATTTGATACTTATTTAGCTCCTTTTGTTAAAGCTGATAAATTATCATATAAAGATGTTAAACAAGCTTTACAATCATTCATTTATGGAGTTAATACGCCAAGTAGATGGGGAACTCAAGCACCTTTTACTAATATTACATTAGATTGGAATGTTCCTAATGATATGGCTGAATTAAATGCTATTGTTGGAGGTAAAGAATTAGATTTCAAATATAAAGATTGTCAAAAAGAAATGGACATGATTAATAAAGCTTTTATCGAAATAATGATAGAAGGTGATGCTAATGGTAGAGGTTTTCAATATCCAATACCTACTTATTCAATAACTAAAGATTTTGATTGGGCAGAAACCGAAAATAATAAATTATTGTTTGAAATGACAGCTAAATATGGAACTCCTTATTTTTCTAACTATATTAATAGTGATATGGAACCAAGTGATGTTAGAAGTATGTGTTGTCGTTTAAGACTTGATTTAAGAGAATTAAGAAAAAAATCAGGTGGCTTTTTTGGAAGTGGAGAATCTACTGGTTCAATTGGTGTGGTAACAATAAATATTCCCCGAATTGCTTATTTAGCTAAAGACGAAAAAGAATTTTATGAACGATTAGAAAAACTAATGAATTTATCGGCTCGATCACTTAAAGTAAAAAGAAATGTGTTAAATAAATTATTAAGCGAAGGTTTGTACCCGTATACTAAAAGATATTTAGGAACATTTGAAAACCATTTCTCTACAATTGGTTTAATTGGGATGAATGAAGCATCATTAAATGCTAATTGGATTAAAGAAGATTTAACAAATGAAAAAGCCCAAAAATTTACTAAAGAAGTTTTAAACTTTATGAGAGAAAAATTATCTGATTATCAAGAAGAATATAGTGATTTATATAACTTAGAAGCAACTCCAGCTGAATCAACAACTTATCGCTTTGCAAAAAAGGATAAAGAATTATATCCTGACATAATTACTGCCTCAGATGATGAGACTCCTTATTATACAAATAGTTCTCATTTACCAGTTGGTTATACTGAAGATATTTTTGAAGCATTGGAAATTCAAGATGAATTACAAACTTTATACACATCGGGTACCGTATTTCATGCTTTCTTAGGAGAAAGGTTGCCGGATTGGAAAGCAGCTGCTTCTTTAGTTAAAAAGATCGCTGAAAATCATAAACTACCATATTATACTTTAAGTCCAATATATTCTGTTTGTAAAAATCATGGTTATTTTAATGGTGAAGTTTCAAACTGCGAAATCTGTGGTGAAGAAACCGAAATTTATAGTCGCATTACAGGATATTATCGTCCAGTTAAGAATTGGAATGATGGTAAAGCCAAAGAATATAAGATGAGAAAGTCTTATGATGTAGAAGGCAAAAAAAAATTTAAATTAAAAGATGGCATTTACTTATTTGGTACTAAGACTTGTCCTAATTGTAAAGTTGCAATTAAATTATTTGATAAAGAAGGTATTAAGTACAAATATATTGATGCTGAAGAAGATGTAAAATTAACTAAAGAGTTAAATATCAAGAAAGCTCCAACCTTAATTATCATAAAAAATTGCCAAATGGAGCAAATTAATAATATATCAGATATCAAAAAATATCTTGAAAAAAAATAGGAGAATAAACATGTATGACATTATAATAATAGGTGGTGGTCCAGCTGGAATGACAGCAGCTATTTATACCGCAAGAGCAGGACTTAAAACTTTAATTTTAGAAAAAGAAAGCATTGGAGGGCAAATATCAACGACTTCACAAGTTGAAAATTATCCGGGGTTTATTAAAATTAGTGGGGGAGAACTATCAATTAATATGTACGACCAAGTATTAAAAGCAGGAGCGGAATTTGAATTTGATATGGTAACAAAAATTATTGATGGTAAAACTAAAAAAGTAATTACGCAAGATAAAGAATATGAGTGTAAAGCTATTATAGTCGCAACCGGAGCGAAATATCGTCAATTAGGTACCGATAGTGAAAAAAAACTTATTGGCAAAGGTATTCATTTTTGTACTTCATGTGATGCCGCTTTTTATAAAGATAAAATAGTAGCTGTTATTGGTGGGGGAAATTCAGCGGTTGCCAGTGCATTAGCATTAGCTGATTTAGCTTCTAAAGTTTATATGATCCAAATTCTTGATAAATTAACTTGTGAACATGAGTCTAAACAACAAGTAAAAGCTAAAAAAAATATTGAAATAATCCTTGATGCTGAATTAGAAGATTTTTTAGGAGAGGAAAATTTAGAAAAAATAAAAATTAAAGTTAAAGGTGAATCTAGAGAAATTAAAGTTGATGGGGTATTTGAATCTATCGGAATGATACCTGATACCAAATTTGTTGTTGATTTTTTAGATATTGATGAAGCTGAATATATTGTAAGTAATGATTGTAATACTGAGAGAGAAGGCATATTTGTTGCTGGAGATTGCCGGACAAAAGAAGTCAGACAACTTACTACTGCAACTAATGATGGAACGATTGCGGCTACTTTAGCTATCAATTTTATTAAAAATCAAGCTTAAAAAATATTGACTTTCAAAAAGGTTTATAATATACTTTTTTTAGTCAAGAAATATTATTTCTTGACTACTGAGTAGAATATGAAGTATTTATATTCTACTCATTTTTTTATTTATTATTAATAATATGATATATTAATGTTATGTCCACATAGCTCAGTAGGATAGAGCAACTCCCTCCTAAGGAGTAGGTCGAAGGTTCGATTCCTTTTGTGGACGCCATTTTGATATTCTATTTTTATCAATAATATGATAAAATTGTATAGTAGTAAGGAGAAATAATGAAGGATCCAATTGTATATAAAATCGTAAGACCAATACTAGCTGCATGGTTTTTCTCAACTTATAGACCTCAAATGATAAATAATGAAATAATTCCCAAAAAAACTGGAGCAGTTTTAGCCGGAAATCATATAAGTAAAAATGATGGCTTTATATTAGCAGCTTCAACTAAAAGATGTGTAAGATTTATAGCTAAAGATGAATTAACAAATGGACCAGGTCGATTTTTTTTCAAAAAAATTGGATTAATACCAGTTAATCGTAGAATTAATGATAAATCAGTCGTACCGGCTGCTGTTGAATTACTTAAAAAAGATTTATTAATAGGGGTTTACCCTGAAAGTACAATAAATAAAACGGATGATATAATAATGCCTTTTAAAACAGGAGCAATTAGAATGGCTCTTATGAGCGGGAAACCAATAATTCCTTTTGCTATAATTGGTAAATATACCTTTTTTAAAAAAAATATTAAGATTGTTTTTGAAGAATTATATTACCCTGAAACGAATAATATTGAAAAAGAAAGAAAAATATTAGAAAATAAAGTAATTGATCTAATAAAAAAATATGGAGAATGATATGAATTTTATAAGTAAAGTATTTAGTAAAGATTATTCTAATGAAAGAATTAAACCATTTGGTGATTCAATAACCCATCTTGAATATCCGAGTTGTGGATTACATGAGTTACTTAAACAATCTGTTGATAGATTTCCTAAA
>CAZZNR010000038.1:0-7589 GCA_964655835.1 uncultured Muribaculaceae bacterium
TTTTTCTTTTGTTAATTTAATAAAAGTTTGAAAGATTACATTTTATTTACTTATGAAGTTTTTTTGTTATTTAATATTTTTAAAATATTTAATTCATGTTAACATTATGATATATATTTACTACATCATCAATCTCTTCTAATAAATCATATAATTTTTTAAAAATTATCATATCTTCTTCATTTAACATCACTTGTTCTTTAGGAAACATTCCAACTTCATCATAAATATAATCTATGTTGGGAATAATTTGTTCTAAAACATCTTTGACCTTATTAAAATCATTAGGATGTGAGTAAATTGTTATTTTCTTATTATTATTCTCAATATCAATGATTTCTATACCTTCGGCAAGTAACTTTTCAAATATTTCTTCTTCTTTATCACTAATAAATGAGCATATTCCTAAATGATCATAGTTATAACTAACACTATTAGTAACTCCAATTGATTTATTTACTTTGTTAAAAGCTGCTCTTACAAAACTAACAGTTCGGTTTAAATTATCAGTCAAACATTTAATAATCAAGGTACTTGAACCAGGTCCAAAACCTTCATAAGTAACTTCTTCTAAAGCTGATTCATTACTTCCTTTGGCTTTTTCAATTGCCCGGTTAATAATATCGGTTGGTACTTCTTCTTTTCTAGCTTTATCAATTATCCTTTTTAAAGGTAAATTAGATTCCGGATTAGAAGAACCTTTCTTTGCTATTAGATATATTTCTTTAGCATAATTACTATATAATTTTGCTTTAGCAGCTCCAGTTTTTTTAATACTAGCTTCTCTTACTGAATATGCTCTTCCCATGTTAACACTTCCTTTTCTAAAACATTTTACAAGAATATACAAATTCTTTTAATAAACCTTTATTCACTAAATCATGTTTTTTTAAATATTTTATTTGTTTTTTGATATTATATAATTCCAAATTATCAATTTTATTTTTTTTCATTAAATATTCTACTATTTTAATAATAACAGCTTTATTGCTTTGAACATTATATTGATTTTTTAATCGCTTTAATAAATCTTTATTTATTTTTCTTACTATTAAATTATAATAAAAATCGCTTTTTTTATAGAAATAATAATTATAACCATCTAAATTTTTGATAACTTTTAAGGCATCATAATATCCTAATTTCATATTTCTAATGTTAGAATTTTGATCAAATATAATCATTGATCCAAGGCTGTTATTAGGTTTAATTTCAATTATTTCCGTATCTTGGTTAGTTTTTTTCTGACTAAAACCAATTCCTTTAATTTTAATAGAATATATTTTATTACATCCATGCTTTTCCAGCAAAGTTATTGGCAAGTTATTATAAAAACCCCCATCTAAATAATAATTATCATCAATAATCTTTTTAAAAGAAAAAATAGGTAAGTAACATGAAGCAAGAATATATTCTGATAATTTACCTTTAGGTATTTCATCTATAGAAAGCTCTAAAGGTTTTAAACCTTTTAATTTAACAGTTACTAAACCATACTTGATTTTACTATTTCTAAGCTTTTCTTCATCAATATTTTGATTAAGAGCATCTAATATATTGCTAGTATCAACCCCTTTATTATAAAGGATTTCTTTTATATCAATAATTGTTTTTTTCAAATCAGTTAATTTAAAATTATGTTCTTTAATTTTAGAAATTAAATTACTATCTATTCCTAAAAGATCAGTTGTACTATTTAACCAAACATTAACCATAGTGTCAATATCACCTTGTGCTACTAAGGCCGCATTAATAGCTCCAATTGATGTTCCGGCTACCATATAAGGTTTAATACCATTATTTAATAAGGCTATTATTGCGCCAACTTGATAAGAGCCCTTAGCACCGCCCCCTTCGAGAGCAAATCCCACCATTTAAATCACCATTCCTACTAACATAAGTGTTATACCAATTAATATTCCCGAAATGACATATTTATTAAAATTATTTTTTAATAGATTTAATAGTTCAAAAACTACTATATAAATAATTAATCCAATCGTAATACTTAAAATAAATCCAATTACTTCATCAGCTAAAAAGCGATTAAAGGTATGAATTAATAAACCGCCCAAAAAAGGAGAGATAATTAATAATAATAAATATATCTTCATTTTAATAAGATTATTTTTTAACATTGCCGTTATTTTAATTCCAAATGGTATATTATGAAGAGTTACTCCAAAAGCATATATTAATCCCCCTTTTAAACTAGTCTGAATAACACTATATATGCCAGCTCCTTCAATAATATTATGAATAATTAAAGCTATTGAAGTCATTACACCAATATGAATTAAGTTATCTGATTTTTTATCATCATGATGATGAGGTATAAATTTATCAAGAATAAATAATATTCCTAAACCAATAGTAATTCCTAATATAATTTTTAATTCTTTATTAGTATTAAATAATTCCAAACTTTCTGGCAAAATATCAATAAATACCAGTAGAATTAAAACCGTAAAACTTATTCCGACACTAAAACTAATAAGATTTTTTTTATTTTTAGTATATAAAGAAATAAATGTACCAAGTAAAAAAAATAAACCTACAATTAAATTAATTAATAATGCGATCATACTGTCACCAAATTCATTGTATCAAATAGATATTATAAAATCTATTATTAATATAATCTTTTGGTACTTTCAGCATTTAGGCTATAATCAGAGAATTCTTGTTTTAAAAATAAAGGATAAGCCGCAGCGGCAATCATAGTAGCGTTATCGGTACAATATTTAAATTGCGGAATTGATAATTTCACATTTTTTTCTTGAGCTAATTTTTCCATTTCTGATCTTAAAAATTTATTAGCGCTTACCCCGCCAGCAATAATAAGTCTTTTAGAATTTGTTTTGTCGATTGCTAAGCGAGTTTTTCTAACTAATTGATCAATTGCAGCTTTTTGGAAACTAAAAGCTAAATCGGCTTTATTTATTTTATGGCCTTTTTGTTTTTCATTATGAACTAAGTTAATCATAGCACTTTTTAATCCGCTAAAAGAAAAATTTAATTCTTCATTATTCATGACTGTAGGTAATTGGTAAGATAACTTACCTTTTAATGCTAATTTTTCGATTGAAGGACCCCCGGGATAAGGTAAATCAAGAACTTTAGCTACTTTATCATAAACCTCACCAATTGCATCATCTAAAGTTGCTCCTAAAACATTAAAACTATAATCATCTTCCATTAATACTAATTCAGTATGTCCCCCACTTACTATTAAAGCTAGTAAAGGAAATTCCATCGGTTCATTTAAATTATTACTATAAATATGCCCCGCAATATGATGAATTTTTATTAACGGTTTTTGATATACTAAAGACAAGGTTTTCGCAAATTCTAATCCAACTAATAAACTGCCTAATAAACCTGGTGCATAAGTTACGGCTATAGCATCTATATTTGCCATAGTTAAATTTGTTTTATTAAATAAATCTTCAAAAATTAGAGTAAAATTTTCGGTATGCATTCTACTAGCAATTTCGGGTACAACTCCGCCAAAATTAGCATGGGTATCAATTTGAGTTAATGTAGTAGTAACAACATCAATTACTCCATTTTTAACTATCGATATACTTGTTTCATCACAACTTGATTCAATACCTAATATATATATATCTTTTTTTCTTTCCATGACAAAACCACTTTCATTATTATAATAATTTTTGCGGGTATTAATAATTTTAAAATTAAATTTTTGATACAAATTAATTGCCGCCATATTACTTTCTCTTACTTCTAATATTATTCTTTTATTTAAATCATTAATTAAATGATTAATTAATGATGAAGCAATATTATTATTTCTTTTTTCTTTTATTACTATTAAATTAATGATTTCTCCGTAATCAATATTATTAAAGTAATGTAAAAAACCAACTAATTTATTATTTTCTTTATATACTATTATATCTTCATATTTGGGTAAGCGATTTATATTAAATAATGCTTTAAATTGCGGATTAATTTCTAAACCTAAATTATTAATTGCATCAATATCTTTCGATTGATATTTACTTATCATTTTAAAGCCTCGATTTCTTTAATATATATGGGCTTAACTTCATGAGAGTTGGTAAATGCTTTGTTTTTTAAATAAATTGTGATTTTTTCGAGATTTAAAACATTATCATTAATAATGATATCTTTACTTTTTATATTTTCAAATTCAGTTTTAGATAAATATTTAATTTCTGTTTTAGGCTCATTATTTTCAAAAAAAGCATAATAAACACCTTTATTATCGCTAACTGTAACTATTTTTCGTTCCAAAACATCATTAGAGACAGCTAAAGCTTCAATACTAGTTATTGTTTTGATCTTAATTTTAAGACTATAAGCTAAAGTTTTAGCTACTATTACTCCTAATCTTACTCCGGTGAAAGAACCTGGACCAATTATTACAACTATTTCATTGATATTACTAAGTTCAAGATTATTTTCTTTTAAGATACTATCAATAGTAGGTATTAAATATTTACTATGACTTTTTATTGATTCAACTTTTTTTATTGCTAATGTTTTATCATTTTTAATAAGTCCGATTGTTATTAAATAACTATAGGTACTAATGAATAAGGTATTCATATTTAACACATCCAAATCTATTATATTATACACTATTTTTAGTTTAAAAAAAGTGCTTTTAAGCACTTAAATAACTGCATTAACTAAATCTTCGTATTTTTCGCCATGAGGTATGAATTTAATTATTCTAGTATTTTCATTTACAATTATGAACTTAATATCTAATCTTTCTTTAGGAAGATAATCAACAATTAAATCAGACCACTCAATTAAACAAATGCCTTCATTATTAAAATAATCTTTTAAACCTATCGTATCAGCTTCATTTTCGATTCGATAAACATCCATATGATAAAGCGGAATTTCCCCACTTAAATATTCTTTTATGATATTAAAGGTCGGACTAGTAATAGTTTCTTCGATACCTAAAGATTTGGCAAAACCTTTAACAAAAACCGTCTTGCCACTACCAAGTTCGCCACTTAAGCATATAACCATGCCGGGGAATCTTTCAGATTCGATATTTTCAGCTAATTCCATTGTGTCTTCTATACTTTTAGAAGTATATTTATATTTCATTTATCTCACCTTTAATTTATTATATATAATATTATAACTTAAGTAAATACTAAAAAACTTTATTAGAGTAAAATTCGGGTTGACAAGTTAAATTGATTCCTAAATTTTTTAAAGCTTTTAAATCACCATTATGAATAATATAAGTTGAATGTGCATCACAATTATTAAGTTTAACAATATTTTGCATTGCTTTTTCGATAATCGGATTAGTAACAGAGCAAATTGATAAAGCAATAAGCACTTCTTGAAGGGATAACTCACTTTCTTCTCTTCTTAGTTTTAAGATTGGTTCTAATATAGCCGGACTTAATAAATTAATTTCATCTGGTATTTTTGTTAATATTTTCATCGCATTAATTATCAAACTGCTTGAAGGACTTAATAATGCGGTTTGTTTACCAGTTATAATTTTTCCATTAGGCAACTCTAAAGCTACAACATGTCTTTTTTCTTTTTCGCTTTTCAATATAGCAGGGTTAACTACTTTTAAATAATATTCATCAATTCCAAGTTCATTTAATAATAGTTTAATTTTATTAACTGGTTCATCATCACTAATTCCTAGTTTAAACTTTGTTTGTTCAGAATAATATCTTCTTACTATTTCTTTATTAGAAGCTTCAATAATTACATCCATGTTTTTTATACAAGAGGCAATAGTATTAATCCCCATATCGGTCGGTGAAAAATATATCTCTTTATCCCAAATTTTATTTAAAATCGTTTTTAATATAGGAAAGGTTTCAACATCACGATTATAATTAATTGCTTGAATACCGTATTTTTCTAAATGAAAAGGGTCAATAATATTAACGTCTTTGATATCAGCAGTAGAAGCCTCATAAGCAAGATTAACAGGATGTCTTAAAGGTAAATCCCAAACTGGAAAAGTTTCAAACTTTGCATAACCAGCATTAATGCCCCTAATATTTTCGTGATAAAGTTGACTTAAACAGGTTGCTAATTTACCTGAACTTGATCCAGGACCATTAACTAAGATAATCTTTTTCGTAGTTTCTATATAAGAATTTGCACCATATCCTTCTTCACTAACAATTGAACTTACATCATATGGATAACCTTTCGTAGGGGTATGAACATAAGTTTTGATATTTTGGCGTTTAAGCTTATTAATAAACTTATCAACACTACTTTGGCCTTTATAAAGAGTAATAACAACACTATTGACTTTAAAACCTAAATCAATTGATTTATTAATTAAATTTAAGACTTCATTATCATATGTGATTTCAAATTCTCCTCTTAATTTATTTTTTTCAATATCTTCAGCTTTTATACAATAAATAATTTCAATATCTTTTTTTAATTTTAAAAGAATATTTACTTTAGTATCTTTATCAAACCCCGGAAGAACTCTTGCTGCATGGGTATCAGAAAACAGTTTTC
Organism: uncultured Muribaculaceae bacterium; assembly: GCA_964655835.1. Lineage (GTDB taxonomy): Bacteria > Bacillota_I > Bacilli_A > RF39 > UBA660 > DUUS01. Next base: position 6,526 of record CAZZNR010000038.1, read on the forward strand.
CCCCGACCTCTAAATATAACTTATCAAATAATTTAAGTCTTTCTTTAATTTTTGCGGTTTGTAACTGAGTATATTTTAAATTATCAAAACCTTTTTTCAAATTTACCACCTCTACCATACTAATAATAGCAAAAAAAAATCAACTTTTGTTGATTATTAAAATAATTTATTAAATAAAAATCACTAATTTCCCATAAATTCAATAAAAATTTATGTCAAGCAATTTATTTTTACTTTACTGCATTTTACGTTTTTAAATATATTTTTGCAATTCTTCAGAAAAACCATGATTCTTAGCAATATGTAAATCTTCAATCAATTATTATACTTTTGCTTGTAGATCAGGAGTATTTTCTAGTTGTCCATTTTTTAAATATTCACTAATTTTATATAATTCTATTTGACAAGGTAATTCATCTGCTCTTTAGTGAAATTTCCCTACTTCTGATTCGGTTAAATCACCAAACGGATCATTATCTAAAAGTTTTACATAAGTTGTAATAAACCTTATATCGATTTCACTACTAATCTTTTTAATCTTTTCTTCTTTATTCATAATTATCATCTCCTGGCTGAAGTATATCATAAAACTAAATGGTCTTTTATAAAAAAAATATATTATCATTTTCTTGACAATAGCCAAAAAAACTGCTATTTTTACAGTTTAAATTTTTAACCAAAAAAAATATTGGCAACTACCTATTTTCGCGAATCACTATCGTCGGCGTATAAGTGCTTAACTTCTCTGTTCGGGATGGGAAGAGGTGTATCCACTTAGCTATCGTCACCAATAAACTTTTTGTTCTTTAAAAACAAGATAATGTACTCATCAAATCATATTATTATGATTAAATCCTCGATCTATTAGTACTAGTCAGCTCAACGTATCACTACGCTTCCACCTCTAGCCTATCAACCTCGTAGTCTACAAGGGATCTTACTATTAAAAATATGGGAAAACTCATCTTGAAGGGGGCTTCCCGCTTAGATGCTTTCAGCGGTTATCCCATCCATACATAGCTACTCTGCACTGCAACTGGCGTTACAACAGATACACCATAGGT
>CAZZNR010000039.1:0-4803 GCA_964655835.1 uncultured Muribaculaceae bacterium
ATCTTTTTTTTCATATAAACCTCTATCTAAGCCACTGGCATACAATAAAATTATAACATATAAAAAAACAACAGTAAAGTTGTTTTTCTTTGATAATTAATTTGAACTACATTCAGAATCCCAAGGGGTTAAGACACATGTTTCACATATTTTAAAGTTTGCTTCTTCATAACTATCTCCGTAATCAGCTATTGCACTAAATATCCACATAATTAAAGTTGGTATAAAAAATATAATTACACCAGCTAAAGCCCTGTACAATAATCTTCTTGTTTGTTTTTTAATTTCATCATCTTCGCTTGCTATTACCGCTTTACCAAAATCAACCATTCCATAAGCGATTATTACAAGGGGAATACCAATTTTGAAAATTGTTAAAATCCATCCGACAAATTGTAAAATTGAACTTGCATCTTGACAAAAATTACTTACATCCATTTATTACTCTCTCCTTTACTTATACATAAATATTATATTAAAAACTATTAAATGTCAATAAAACATTTATTTCTTTGCAAAAATATTACCAAATATACTAGGATTAGGATTTTGTTTATTAAAACCAAGTTTATATAATAGCATATCTATTACTTGAATTCTTTCTTTACGATCATTTAAGTTAGGCATATTATAAAAAATACTAAATTTAGTTTCATATTCAATATTAGGTAATTCTTCATTCTTTATCGCGCTTCTATTTAGTATGACCTTGCCTTTTTTTACCTTTAGATAAACATTACCATCTTTTTTTAATAATTTATTAAGTTTAATAATTCCTGGATCTACTAAATAGAGTACTTCATCACAATAATCTAAAGCATCAAAATTATTTAAATCAATAATTATTACATCTACTTTAGCGTATTCTTTAAATTTTAATTTTAAATCATCGATTGAAGTACATATTGTTAAATCTCCATCTCTAAAATAAACAAAATCCTGCTTATTCATTTCAATACCTTTAACACTATAATTTAATTTTAATTGTTTTATTAAAAGATAAGCTAAAGTAGTTGAACCTGCATGCTCAGTTAAATTTTGTACACCAATAATTTTTTGTTTTTTATTTTTCTTTTCAATATAATTATTTTTTTCATCAAAAGGTTGGGTATTTACATCTCTAGCAACATTATTGTTTTTATTGTATGTATTTCCCGAATTAATATTGTTAAGCTGATTTCTTGAATTATTTAAATAATTTCTTACATCATCTAATTGATTAGGATTATCTAAAAGATAATTGATTCCGGCAGCATTTCTAGTAAAATTATAATATCCATTTTCAACTAAAATTCCTAAAAAACTATTACTATTAATTACTTCACTATCATTTAATAAAATGATTATTTTTGAAGAATCAAATCCTCTTAAAAATTCTAATACACTGTTTATATTATAATGATTTTTTATAGCAGTAATATCAACAATTATTTTGTTATAATAAAAATTTATTAATTCGTTTTGTACTTCACTTAAAGAAAACTCTCCTGTAAGAGTTTTAATTATTTCGACATTTAATGAATCAGTTATTTTATAATTTTGGTTTTTAATAACTACATTCATAACTATCCTTCTTCCATTACTAAATTAATCGGACAAGTTCCATATAATGGTTTAGTTTCTCCCGAAACAGGGAAAACAAAAATATTCCCGATTATAGGCAAATCAAGTCTAAAAAAAACCGTAACAGTATAATATGCTTGATTTAGTCGACTACCTGATTCACCATTAACACAGCTTACACAATAGCGATGATTTTGACCTAAGGCATTTGTATTAACTAGTTCAAAACCTTGACCCCTACCTCTACAATTACTTGCTACCCCATATCCAACGCTTCTATTATAATTAGCTATTAATGTAGCGACTTCATCATCAATACCCTCATACTTCTCAATCATAGTAACTATCGAATTTTTTACTTTAAAAGCTTTGGAATAATTTACTGATATAGCTAAATAACTACTAAATAGCACAATAAAAACGATTACTATTCCAAAAAGCCAAGTACCACCAATAGCCTCTCTCATTTAAATCATTCCTTTTATCTACAATTATGGGGTCTCTTCAGCTGGGGTTTCATCTGGACATTGAACATCTCTAACATCGGTGCATTCAGTATCAAAACAATAGTTACATGTTCTCATCCCATTTGTAACTTCTTCGCTACAATTAAATGCTTGCGAGCAATTTGTACTACGTCTAATATTTTCTCTAATACTAGGCCAAATTAAAGTTGTAAACACCACCCCTATGGCAGCTATTGCAACAACCGCAATTGCAGTCATACTTAATTCTCCAGTAGCATCCTTCATTTAAAAACTCCTCCTATCATACTGTTATTATACAACACATTTTATTAATAAACAATATTATTTATTTAAGTTGTCAATTATTAATTGCATGACATTGGGTCTAATAAACACTCGGCACACTCATTATAATTAGGCTCTACTTCACTCCATCCCCCAATAAACATTAATCCTAATTTTATTAAAGTTGGAATAAAGAAAATTAATAGCCCAATTAAAATTCTTCTTATTAATACCTTCGTTTGCTTAAGCATAGAATCTTCTTTTTCATCTATAATTGCTTTATAATAGTCTATCGTTCCCATTAATATAATTAATAAAGGAACTATGATTTTAATAATAATGATTATAAAACCGATTAATCTTAAAGTATTTTTAACATCTTGACAAAAAAACTCGCCAATTATTTCATCATCAGTTGTACATAAATCACTAGCACTAAGAGTTAATACAATACCATCATACTTATTTCTAATTTTATCACAAGCCGCTGATATTGATGTACCTTTAATAATTTGACCATTTCCAGTACATCGAAACAAAAGTTTATTATCATTAAATTCCCCTTTGCGGCATTCTAATTTTAAATTATCTTCTAATATATCTTGTGAACAAGTATTACTACTATAACTGCCAGTATAATTAAGTGAGCAAGAAGTACTAACTGTTTTTTGGGTACTAGCTTCAACATATATTTGAGGAATTATCATAATCGATATTATAATTAATAAAAATAATATTTTATTCGTATTCATAATTTGCTTCCACTTCTTTAGTAGTTATTCTTTTAAATATTTTATAACCAACAAAACCGGCTATTCCAAGAACTAATATAACAATAATTATTCCATTGAAATTACCACTTTTTTTAATATTTATAATATAATTTGTTTCTGATTGATCTTCAGCTTTAACCGTAATAGTTATTTGACTTTTATTTTTCAAATTACTATTTCCAATTATACTATAAGTAGATGTTTCACTTTGAGGCATAACACTTATTTTCAAACTATTTTGATCTTTGATACTAATATTATAAGATAAAATATCAGGATCAAATTTTATTTTATATCCCTTAATTTTTAAATCCTCTAATTTTGAATTGGAATCTAGCTGTTCTTCTTCATCTTTAATATTAATTTTGTATACTCTTTTAGATTCATCTTCAGCTGTTACTGTTATAGTAATAGGTAACTTACGGTCAATTTCTTCATTATTTTCAATTAAATAACTAGCTTTCGTATCTTCTAATGTAATATTAAACTTCAATGATGTGATATCTTTATCCAATTGAATAGTATAACTAGTAATATTTTTATTAAAAAATAAATTTATTCCTTCAATAGTTAAAGATTCAATGAAATTATTACTACTTTTTATCTGAGCCGTAGTTGTTGTAGTTGAACTAGTTTTTTCAGTTGTCCTTTTTGTTGTTGTTTTTTTAGTAGTATTAACGGGTGGTACTAATGGCGGCGGAATTACTTTAGTTGTCGTTGTTGTCGTTGTAGTAAAAGGATTCCCCAAGGAATCTTTATTACAATCATAGTAAGTAGTTATACCACAATATCTCTCTCTGGTACTCGGGGTACAACTGCCATAATAATTAGTACAATCATTTCTAACAACTTGGGAGTATTGGGCATAATTACCGTTTGAACATCTAACCATATTATCACTAATATAATAATAAGTTTTCCATACCCCGCTATAACATGTTGCTTTAATACAATGTTTAAAAAACCCCGTACCAGATGTATAAACCATTGCTTCTTGAAAATAAACACACTCACTATAAGTCATATCAGCATAATCAATAGCTTTTACATTTATCATAAATAGAAAAAATAATATAAAAGTAAATAATAAATTTGATATTTTTTTCATTAAATAAATCAACTCTTTTCAAAAAAAAGATATCAGTAATGATATTCTTTTTAATTTTATCAAGACCTATCTTAATAATATCATAAATATATTATTTTTTAAATCTTTTTAAATAAATTTTTCTTATTAATGATATATAACCCAATACTTAATATTATCGCAAGTGAAGCTAAAGCAATATAGTAGGTATTAATACCTGTTTCTGGGCTTGTTACTTCGTCAGTATTATTACTTGTACTTGTATTATTGTTATCGCCAGTATTATTTGATGTAGAATTATATATCCCTCCTGAGCTATCTTGAACACAGTTAAATTGATATCTTACAGTAGCAAAAGTATTTTCGAAAAAATATTCACTTTCCGCATCATAAGAACAAGGGCTGTCTAACTCTAATCCAGATTTTAAGGTTATACCTGATTGCCTTATATTTAAAAAGGGATTTTCATTACCATTAGCACAAGTAACATTTTCAGAAAATGGTGCTAGATCATTATGAACAACCTCATCAGCAACACATGTAACTTCTAAACAAGTAAGATAATATCCACCAGTAGCTTGACTATTAGCAGTTGCATCATTTAACGCTAATCTTTCATTACATTCAG
>CAZZNR010000039.1:4813-7562 GCA_964655835.1 uncultured Muribaculaceae bacterium
ATAAAGGAAACAAAACCAAGTATGAATGTTATAGCTAAGGTTCAATTAGAATCATTGGATGGAACAATAGAAGCAAATACTATTGCAATAAGAGCAACATTATCAGTTTCAGCTAAAGTATTATATAACCCGACTTGCGTATCATCATCAACTAATGCATTTACAACAACAGGTAAAGCTAAAACTAATAAAATTAATATACTAATAAACTTTTTCACTAAAGTTTCCTCCTTATACTTCGATATAATCTTTTAAAGATTTACGTTTTTTGCGAACTATTATTATTATAACCGCTCCAAAAATTATAATACTACCAATAATTGCTGCGGTTGTCTCAAGATCTTTATCATATAAATCTTTAATAATATCTACCGAATATAAGCCCGTGTCACCATTTTCAGCTATAACTTTTATTCTGATAGTGCTATATGCCGTTAAATCATTATTACCATACATATATACTTCAGAACGATCACTCTGTGGTGTAGCTGTCAATAATAAGGTTTTTTCCTTTTTAATTTTAATTGAATAATCTTCAACATCAGGATTAAACAAGATATCATAATCTTTGACTGTAAGGGTTTCTAATTTAGTATTACCAGATACATTTAATCCATCTTCTTTTCGATTTATAAATATATTATACATTTTACTATTAGAACCATTAGTAACTAATACTTCTATTTTATTTGGACCAACCTGTAAGCCATAATTACCTCTAATATCAACAACGGCATTTGGACTTTCAGCAAAGGCATAAACAGTCACATCTTCTGTTTCATAATCAACCGATGCACTATAACTCAAATTATCTTTTTCAAATAATAAATCTTTACCGGCTATTGTAAGCGAACTTAGGTATACACTATCTTCATAATCTACTTCAACATCACTACCAGTTTTAACAAAAGTAAGAATATAATTTCTTGTAATACCAGCTTTACTAATGGTTTTTATAACCGCTGAGGTTATATCATTATCTAATATTACTACTCGAGGTTGATAGCCTTCAATAAAGGAAGCTTCACTACTTGCAAGTGTACCATTAATAGTTACACTAGTAGCATTCTTAGGAACGGAAATTGTATAATCAGATACATAAGGATCAAAATTTATCTTTCCGACACTAGTTGTTAAGTTAGATAAAATGTTTTTATTTTCTCGATTATCTGTTCGATTAACAACAAAAGTATAAGTTCTTTCATGGCCTTTATTATTTACAATTTTAACTAATATAACATTTCGACCATAATTTAAATCAACTGTTCGACTACCATAGCCATCTACATACCTAGCATCAGTGCTTTTTAAGGTTGCAAATACGGCAATTTGATCAGCTTCCACTGTAACTTCATAACCAGTTGTAAATAAATCAAACCCTGTAGCTAGCATTGAATCATTATTTAATTGGTTTGATAACCTAACATAATCACTTGAACTAACCGTAGATTCATAACCTATTTTACCTTTTTCAAGTGCTGTAACAGCATAATTCAAATTCCCATCAGGACTTGCTAATATAATTTCAGCTGTGGTAGTAATTTCATCAGAATGAATTGATAAAGTAAGCGGATAACTTAATATTCCATCATTTGTTATAACAGAAGCAAAATATGTACCAGGGGTAAATTCTTTTTTTGCTTCATAACTATTTCCATTAAAACTTTCTGGTATTGAACTAGAAGTTGGAGTTTTATCTGTATAAATAAAATATCCTTTTAAACCACTTTTACTAGCACTATCTTTACCTTTAATTGTTATAGTTCCTTTTCCATTGTTTTCTAAACTACCGCTACCCTCAAGAGTAGGTCTTAATACTGAATTACAACTATACATAAATTCTTTAGAACATAATTGAGTTTTACTTGATTTATTTAGTTTATCGCAAGTATTAGAAACAGCTCTCATATTTCTACGATATCCATTAACGCAAGTAAACACTTCTTTTTCATTTTCTTTTACTGCTGTTTCTTTACCATTTTTTACATTAAAACAAACTTTAATCTTCTTTTCTGTTTTACTTTTTTGATTTTTTAGAGGAGAAACAGGATTACATTTTTCGATTTCATCTGTTTCTTCTTCATCTTTAACATCACAATTTAAACCACTAGCACTTTTTTGTAATGCCGCTGTATATACAGAAGTAAAATTATCATCTATTTCCTTACCATTTATTTTGCCAACATCACAAATATCATCAGAAAGACAAAACGTAATATATATTTTATCTCCACAAGATAAATCATGCTCTGATCCTTTAACAGTAGGGTTTTTATAATCTTTTACATAATAATAATTTTTTGCTACTATTTTTTCATTAGAAGGCTTATCTGTTGGCTTATCTGTTGGCTTATCTGTTGGCTTATCTGTTGGCTTATCTGTTGGATTATCTATCGGATTTTCTTCACAATAAGGCGGATCTAATGTAAGATTTTTTCTTTCTATATAAATTGACCCTGCTTCATAGATTACTACACAATGATCAGCTTTAGGACCATATACACACGATCCATCGATTTCTTTTTGAGTCATACCGTCTTTTCCATCTTTATCTTGAAATTTAACTTGTTGTCCACATGGTACAATCTTTTTTCCAAGTAAAAGATCAGCATCTAAATATGATGTTGCTCCTTTAGAATATCTATAATAAGGTGTTTCTTCTGAAACGGGTACTACTACTGGAGTAGCTAGTGGTGTAGCTGAAGGTGTTTCACTAGATGCTCCTTTTACAGTTATTGTATATTTGTAT
>CAZZNR010000040.1:0-7416 GCA_964655835.1 uncultured Muribaculaceae bacterium
CTCTTCCGATCTTGGATCTGATAATGCTGTTTCATTTTGAGGGTCATTTTCAATAGGGGCTTCAACATTAACTGGTTGTTGAATAGGTTCTACCGATTCAAATTGAGTAGGAATGCTTTGCGGTAAATCGCTAGCAGGATTATCAGCTGGTGTATTTGGCATAAGTGAAGGTGAAGGAACCACAACGTCGTTTTGGGGTTGAAAAGCTATATCAATTTGACCATTATCAGGTATATTTGGTATAATAACTGGTTCGGGATTAGTTAATTCACTTGGACCTATTTCACTTGGAAAAGCATTTTGAACAGTGCTGGATAAATCTGCTGGACGATTAGTTGGTGCGACTGGTTCAGATGCTCCTTCCGGATTAATAATATCGTTAGTAACTATTGAGTTATTAACTTCCTCAATTTTTTTTGGTAATTCTAAATTATCTTCTTCATGATTCATTTTTAAAAACTCCTTTTTATTATGAAAAGTATATCATAATTATTTTATTTCTTCAATTTCTTTTTTATGATTTTTTTATTAGCGAAATATATCGAAAACAAGATAATAAATATTATTGTTTGCATTAATGTGACATCTTTTTCAAATGCAGCTTCTAATTTAATATCTTCATTTATCCGAGTATTAAAATCAAAACTTTCATTATTATAATTCCATTTTATAAAAGTATAACCTTCTTTGTAAGGTTCGAAATATTTGATTTTATCGTTTTCAAATACTTCTTGAGTAATAATTTCATTATCAATATAAAATTCGACTTTATAGACATAATTATTAGTATTCCATATTCCCAGTTTATTTTCTTTAGCTATATCTTCTAAGCTATATAAATCATCAATATAATTATATTTTCCATAAATATAAGCAACTTTACCGTATCCTTGGGCAATTAACTCTTTTTGGAGTAAATTATCATCTAACCAAATCCAAGCTAAAAAGCGATTATATTTATCGGTTTTAGAACTGCTTTTATCATATTCTAATTTGATAATAGTTGCTTCTTTAATTCTTTTACATGTATAATCACTAGCTAGTAACCCAATAGGATCTTTTTTCTTCTTCGGATGAACTGTTTCAGGAGTATCAATAGCAAGAAATCTAACTTTAATTTTTTTATTATTCAAAAGAAACTCGGCGGTGTCACCATCGATACATTCATAAAACTTAACTATATTGAAATTAACTTCCTCGGCATTTACATTAAATAGAAATAAAGTAAAACTTAAGAAAATAACCATTATTTGCGAAAATAATATTTTCATAACTACCTCTTATGTTGATTATATTTTAAAACTTTATATATCAAAAGTAAAGGTTGTTTTTATTTGAATCTTACTTAATAATATGTTAAAATTACTTATAGTAAAGAGGTGATATATTGAAGCCAACGCAAATACTATTAGATGAATTATCTAAAAGAACAATTATGACTACTTCTTTAATCACCGAATTTGAAAAAAATAAGAATTCTGTTTTAGCAATTGAAAATGTTTTATTTAAATATGATATTTCTGCCGATGAAATAAAAATGGAAGATTTAATTAGAATAAATGACCAAGATTTTACCATTGTTTTAGAAGAAATGGGCGAAGAAGAAATCGCTTTATTAACCGAAAGTTTTTCCCAAAATAAAGAGATTATTCAATTATACCAAGGAATTATATCAACTCATGGTAATATTACCCAAGCTCCTCAATATAATGAAGCCGTCAAGCAGATTAATAAACTTACTACTTTAATTACGGATTTTTTATATCAATATAAAATAGAACAAAAAAATCATATATCATCACTCGAAAAAATAATCGAGTCTTATCAAGAATTTTCAAATAAATTTACTGATGATGAACTAAATGAGCCAATTTTTGATATGGAAACATTTCATGACATGCTAAATAAATGTGGTCTTGATGTTGGGACTAAATCAGCTATAAAAAAAGAAATAGGGAAATTAAATTATGATTTGATTATCAATAGAGGCTTATCTAAGAATGAAAATGAAAAAGTATTAGATAAATATCGTATAATTATCGAAAGAAAAAAACAAAAATACGGCAAACCTTTAAAAGAAGCTCAAGATATATTTTTAGCAAAAAAGCCTTCTATCACGATAGATAATACTCAAATGAAAATTGATGAAATGGCAAATCAAACGAAGATACCATATAATATAATTGCGAATGCCATTGTTTGTTTGATGCTTGAAAAAGAGATCGAAGCATATGATAATCTAATATCAAACAATAGTGAAATAACTCCGGAAATTAGAGAAAAAGCAATTGTTAATTGCGAAAAATTATTAGTACTATCGCGAAAAAAATCTCCTCAACCAATGATAAATCCTGATGCAAATAAAGAAAAAGAAATCAAAAAAGAACAAAAAGATGAAAATACTATTATTATTGAAAAAATTCGCCAAATAATAATGGCCGATGCGGCTTTATTAAAAAGCTATAGTGATAACGATACGACTAGATTAACTGAAATTACTACTTTATATGATCAATATCTTAATGAGAATGAATCACTTGAAAAGAATAAGATTACAATGGCTTTTTTAGCTGAAACCTTAAGATTGAATTTAATCTTCTTCATCCAATTAATAAAAAATTATAAAAAAGATCCAGAGCAATATGAAGGTGAGTATAAAAAGATGTTTGAAGATTTAAAAGAATATTTAGATACATATGATATTGTTAAAAAAAGATATTTAAAATATCAAGAAAAAGAACTGGAACCTAAAAAGAAATAAAGAATAAAAAGAATAAAAAGGAGGGAAAAATATGTTGTCAGGAAAAGAACTTTTAATGAGTATTATTAAGCCTGCTTTAGTGTCATTTGATAATACACAAATTCAACAAATGATTTTTGATAATACGGAATTAAATACTTTTTTAACTAATTTTAACCTTCCGGAAGATATTATTAATTTAAGTGATGCTATGCTTAATAATCTTTTAAATAATTTAGAACCAGAAGAAGCTCGTAGTTACTTTTTAGGTAATATTAAATTTATTAAAGGTCTAGCTCAATTATCTCAACAAAATAAAGCAAAATTAAACCTTGATAAAAATCAATTATTAAATTTAGAAGAATTAAAAGAATTGATAAAAATTACTATTTCTAGAAATGAATATAATATTAATAATGTCAAAGAGAAAAGCGAAAAACAAATCGATGATTATCGAAGAATTCTAGGAACTGTTCAAAAAGAAGAATTATTCACTTCAGAAGATTATGATATTATTGAAACAATAATTAGAACTGAAACACCAAATGATGCTGAAAATAATTTAGATAAAATATATACGTATATTAATGAGTTTAATGCTCGAAAATTAAGTGAAATATATACAGGAATTAAAGAAGAACCAATTCTTAAACCTGATATTATTATTAATCTAACACCTATTAAATCACAAGAACCAGAGCCGGAACCAATAGTCGTAACTGAAAGAATAGCAGAAGATTATAATGAAGAAGAAATTGAAGAGATTGATGTAACTCCAATTGATTTTGAAGAACCTGATACTAACTTAGACATATTTAGCTCGGTTAATTTAAGAAAAAAGAAATCGTCAGCTACTATAATGGATGCTGAGTACGCCCCAAAATTTAAAGAAATATTTTCTTATTTAGGATATAATTACGACATTTTACCTGAAGAGATAAAAGAAAAATTAATTAATATAGATTTAATTAATACCGAAAAATTTGCTAAATATTTAAAAGAAGAAAATATGACGGTTTTATCAAAAATAAAATCAAATAATATTTATGCATTAGTGTTTTTGTTAAGAAAATCATCAAAACAAAGAATTGAATTAGTACTTAGCACTTTATATAATTATTTTGGTATTAAAAGTGCTGGAGGCGAGTTATTTAAGATTGTTAACAATGCAACAACTATTTTCAGTGAACAAGGATGTCATAATTTTGCCGAAAACGCAAAAATATTTAAACAATATAACATAAATATTAATCATATTATAGATACTAATATCAATTTTTTACATATTGATAATGAAGAGTTATTATCTAACATAAAATTACTTTCTAAATATGATGCTGATATTAAAATTCTAATTGAAAAAAGTAATCTTGCTATAAATAACCATTATTCTTTCACATATTTTTCTAGTCTAATTAGAAAAAACATTGATATTTTAAAAATATATGGTTTTGATTTAAAAATGTTTTTTGCCGAAAAAAATTCTTGTTATACAATTTTAAATAGTATCGACTTAGCTTCAAAAATAGATCAATTTATTGAAGTAGGTTTAAATGATTATATTCATAATAATGATAAAGAAGCTGGTAATATTTTGAAAACTTTAATCATAAAAAGAATCTATTATGCTTATAAAAACAATATGACAGTTTGGGAAGATATTAATACTGAATTTAGAAGGCTAAGTAGCATTAAGTTTGTTAGTGAAGATCTTCAAACCTTTCAAGAATTTGAACATTTAAAAAAATATCTTAAAGAAGGCCGCGATATTCTCAATGAAACAGAAATTAATATGATAAAAAGTGATTATCCTTTAATTGAGTTAATTGATGAAGGAAATCGCCCCGCTATTTTTTCGAATTCTCCCCTTGCTATCTTAAAAAGAAAAACTGAACTAATTTTCGATACCCAAATAATATCAAGACCAAAAGTATTCAGAATATTTAAATTACTAATGGCTGATGGTTTTGAAGAAAAAAAAGCATTATTATATGCTCTAGTTCATGATTCAATTTTAGAAGAAAGAGAATTTATTTTTATTAAAAATATCGTGGAAAGAATGGGAGTTGAAAAAACTGATGATGAACTACTTGGAACAGTTTGATATTACTGAGGAAGAAATTAGTTTGTTAAAACAAAATTTAAAACCAGAAGTAATTGAAAACTTTGAAGTAATGAGAAATAATGTAATAGAAGTACTTAGTTACTTAAAAGAATTAGGAGTTAAAAACTTAGCAAACGTTATAGTTAAACGCCCGGATTTATGCTTTCGAACTGTTCCTAATCTAGAAAAAGAATTAACTATAATAGATAAAGATTTGTTACTTTTTATTTTTAACAATTCGATTGATGATTTAACTAACTTTAATATTTAACCTAATTAATTTTAGGCTAATTTTTTTGTCAAATTTTAGCACTTACTATTGACAAGTGCTAAAATAATGATATAATAAAATTAGGAAAGGGAGTGAATTAAATGAATTTAATTCCAAGAAGTTTTTTCTTTAATGATGATTTCGATGACTTTTTTATTTCTTCTCCAAAAAGGAATGATATGAAATGTGATATCTATGAAAAAAATAATATTTATCATATCGAAATGGATATTCCTGGATTCAATAAAGAAGATATTAAAATTGAATTAAAAAATAACTATTTGACAATTAAAGCATCAAAAACCAAAGAAGAAAAAGAAGAAGACAAAAATTATATCAGAAGAGAAAGAAGCTATGGCGAATATTCTCGAACATTTTCATTAGGAGAAGTAGATGAAAATAAAGTAGATGCGAAATTTGATAATGGCACATTATTAATCACTGTTCCTAAAAAAGATGAAGAAGAAATTAAGAAAACTATTGAAATAAAATAAGAAAAAACTTGAAGCAACGAATAAATCGTTGCTTTTAATTTGATTTACATTCATATAGTTTATTTAACAATCTATTTATGATATATTATTTAATAAGAAAGAAGGTTTCGATATGGATTATAAAAAATTAGCCAATATATTATTTCCTCATATAGATAAAGATATTATTTATTATGAAAAGCTATATCCTAAAAGAGATTTGCCTTCTGAGTCTATTGTAACAAGATTTGCACCTTCTCCTACGGGATTTGTTCATATGGGAAGTTTGAGAACAGCCTTTATTGCTAAAAAAATAGCTGATGATACTAAAGGAGTGTTCTTTTTAAGAATTGAAGATACCGATGAAAAAAGAAGTGTAAAAAATGGTATTCAAGGTATTATTGATGATTTAAATAATTTTAATATTAAAATTAATGAAGGAAGAATTAATCAAACTAATGATAAAGGTATTTATGGGCCTTATTTGCAAAGCGAAAGGAAAGAAATATATCATACTTTTGCAAAATATTTAGTTGAAAAAGGATTGGCTTATCCTTGTTTTTGTACTGAAGATGATTTAAATCAGATTAGAATAAACCAAGAACATAAAAAAGAAAGACTAGGATATTATGGAAGATATGCTAGATGTCGTAATTTATCTTTTGAAGATATAGAAATTAGATTAAAAAAAGGCCTTCCTTTTACTATAAGATTAAAATCCCCTGGTAATTTTAATAAAAAAATAATATGCCAAGATTTAGTTAAAGGGAAAATAGCTTTTCCTGAGAATGATATAGATATTGTCTTTCTTAAATCGGATGGAATACCTGTTTATGCTTTTGCCCATGTTGTTGATGATCATTTAATGAGAGTAACTCATGTATTAAGAGGCGATGAATGGTTAAGTTCCTTCCCAATTCATAAACAATTATTTGAATTATTTGATTTTGAACTTCCTAATTTTTGCCATTTAGCTCCAGTAAACAAAAAAGATGGCAATTCAATAAGAAAACTATCGAAACGAAAAGATCCCGAAGCGGCTTTAAGTTATTATCATGAAAAAGGTATTCCAATTAAAGCTGTTGAACTTTATTTGATGACAACGGCTAATTCTAATTTTGAAGAATGGTTAAATCAAAATCCTAATAAAAAAATAGAAAACTTTAAATTTGATTTCAAAAAAATGTCGGTTAGTGGATCAATATTTGATATAGAAAAATTGTTAAATATATCAAAAAATTATATTTCGCGGCTAAGTGCAAAAGAGGTATATCATAATGTTATAGAGTGGTCTGCGGTTTATGATCAAGAGTTAAATAACTTGTTAATAAAATATCCTGAGTATTCAGTTAATATTTTTAATATCGAAAGAAATCAAAGTAAACCGAGAAAAGATTTTGCTTCTTGGTCCGAAGTTAAGGACAATATTTGGTATATGTATGATGAATTATACTACTTAGGTAAGGTTAATTTCAGCGTAGTTAATAATGCAGATAACTATAAACAAGTTATTAACTTATACATAAATAAATACTATGATTCCCAACATGATAAAGAGGTTTGGTTTAATAATATAAAAATGTTAAGTGAAGAATTAGGTTTTGCGTCTGATATGAAATTATATAAAGAAAACCCTAATAATTATAAAGGGAGTGTAGCTGATATTAGTAATATCTTAAGAGTTGCTTTAACAACGAAAGAGATATCTCCTGATTTATACCAAATTATGAAGTTACTTGGACCTGAGAAATTAAAACAAAGATTTACTAAAATATGTGAATAAAATCCGGTTTTAGTTGACTTTTAATAATTAATTTCATATAATTTA